>JAEWJD010000211.1 GCA_023386765.1 Pseudomonadota bacterium
CGGTAATGGCGCGTCAGGCGGCGCAGGGCGGGCAGGTCCGGCCCGTCTTCATTGAACGGCGTGACCAGCGGCACCCAGACACCATGAAAGGAGGCGGGCCTGGCTGGGGCGGCCGGACGGGTTTCGGCCTGGGCGGCGGGGGTGGTGATCATCGACATGCAAAACTCCTTCGGTATGGGTTGGCCCGTACAGAAGTTCGACGTCGAGGAGGAAAAGGGAATGCGCCTGTCGCGCAGCCGGCTTCGCCGCTGTTCCGTCGCCCATCTGACGGAACAGCACGCTCCGGTCAGATGAGCGGCTGTTTTTTGGATTTCAGGCCGAACGCGGCCATCACGCACGGGGCGTGGTGGGAAATCGCGCAAAGACGGGCCTGAACAGTCATCGAAAAAACATCGAAAGTGAAAGTGCGGCGTTGAATCTACGCCGCACCGACCGCCTTGTCAACGCGCCAGGCTTTCCAGATATACCCGGCACAGGCCTTCCATGCCGGCCCGGTCGGCCTCGTCGAAGCGGCCCGGCATCGGGCTGTCGACGTCCCATACACCCAGCAGGCGCCCGTCCAGAAACAGCGGCACCACGATCTCGGCGCGCGAAGCCGCGTCGCAGGCGATGTGCCCCGCGAAAGCATGCACATCGGGCACCAGTTGGGTCACGCCCTGGCTGGCCGCCGCGCCGCACACCCCGCGCGACAGCGCGATGCGCACGCACGCCGGCTTGCCCTGGAAAGGGCCCAGCACCAGCTCCTGTCCATCGAAGAAATAAAACCCCGCCCAGTTGATGTCCGGCACGGCCAGCCATACCAGCGCCGCCAGGTTGGCGGCATTGGCGATACGGTCGTGTTCGCCATCGAGCAGGGCGCGGGCCTGGGCTTGCAGGCCCTGGTAGAAATCGGGTTTGGAAGCGGTGGGAAGCGCGTCAGCCTGGAACATGAGGGTCCAAAACAATGAAAAGGTCGGAGGCGGCGTGGGCACCGGCCGGCGCACGCCATGTAACAAAAAACCACTGTACCGGCGAGAATCGTACGTAGTGATTCCGCCCCCGGGGACTGCGACGACGGTCCGCCCCCGGGCGCTGTGCCACAATAATCAGACCTGCATTATCTTCCTATGACAGAAAGCCACATGGACAAGCCCCTAGAACCCGCCTGCATTTTCTCGGAACGCGCCCAGCAACTGACCAGCTCGGCCATCCGTGAAATCCTCAAGGTCACCGAACGACCCGAGGTCATCTCTTTTGCCGGCGGCCTGCCGGCGCCCGGCGGGTTCCCGGTAGAGGTCGTACGCGCAGCCTTTGACAAAGTGCTGGCCACCAATGGCCGCGCTGCGCTGCAGTATGGTCCGACCGAAGGCTATGCGCCGCTGCGCGAATGGGTCGCGGCCGACCTGACACGCGCCGGCGCGACCGTCAGCGCCGACCAGATCCTGATCGTCTCCGGCTCGCAGCAGGCCCTCGACCTGCTGGGCAAGGTGCTGATCGACAAGGACAGCAAGGTGCTGGTCGAAGACCCCAGCTACCTGGGCGCGCTGCAGTCCTTCAGCCTGTACCAACCGCAATTCGTGCCGGTCCCCACCGATGAAGGCGGCCTGATCCCCGAAGCCATCACTCCCGAACTGGCCGCCGGCGCTCGCGCACTGTACGCGCTGCCCAACTTCCAGAACCCGACCGGCCGCACTCTCAATCTCGAGCGCCGCCAGGCACTGGTGACGCGCGCGGCTGCCCTGGCCCTGCCCATCATCGAAGACGATCCCTATGGCGAGCTGCGGTATGCCGGCGAACCCCAGCCTGGCCTGCTGTCGCTGGGCGCCAAGGCCGGCGCGACCGTGATCCGCCTGGGCACCTTCTCCAAGGTGCTGGCCCCGGGGCTGCGCCTGGGCTACATCGCCGCGCCGCAGGCCATCATCCAGAAGCTGGTGCAGGCCAAGCAGGCCACCGACCTGCACACCCCCACCCTGACCCAGATGGCCGTCTACGAGATCGTCAAAGACGGCTTCCTGGACGAACACCTGCCGGCCGTGCGCGAGATCTATCGCCGCCAGGGCCGCTGCATGCTGGAAGCCATGGAGCGCGAGTTCCCGGCCGGCGTGAGCTGGACGCGCCCGGAAGGCGGCATGTTCCTGTGGGTCACGCTGCCGGCGCATGTCGACAGCAGCGCCCTGCTGGCCGAGGCCATCGCCCAGAACGTGGCCTTCGTGCCGGGCGCGCCGTTCTACGCCGGCAAGCCCCAGGCCAACACGCTGCGCCTGAGCTTCGCCACGGTGCCGGAAGACCGCATCAACGCCGGCATTGCCATTCTGGGCAAGCTGCTCGCCAAGCACGTCTGAGCCAAGCCGGCCGCAGCCTTGCGGTATAGTCGGGCGCTCGGCCATCACAGGCCGCGCGCCCGTTTTCTTTCTTGCAACCGGTATCGCTCAACGTGAGTTCCTCCCCCTCCCGCCCGACCGATCTGAACGACATCGTCCTGAATGACTGGGTCGAACGCTGGCTGCCCCGCCCGTGGCGGCCCTATGCCCGCCTATGCCGCCTGGACCGTCCCATCGGCACCTGGCTGACGCTGCTTCCCTGCATTGCCGCCCTGATCCAGGCCGCCGGCGGCTGGCCTGACCTCAAGCGCCTGATCGTCTTCTCGCTGGGTGCGCTGCTGATGCGCGGCATCGGCTGCACCGTCAACGACATGTGGGACCGCGACATCGACAAGCACGTCGAGCGCACCCGCTTTCGCCCCTTGACCAGCGGCCAGCTCAGCATGCGCCAGGCGGTGCTGTTCCTGCTGGCGCAGTTGCTGGTGTGCGCCTCGTTGCTGTTCTTCATCAATGAGCAAAGCCGCTGGTGGGCGCTGGGCGTGCTGCCCTTCGTGGCCATCTATCCCTTTTGCAAGCGCATCACCTACTGGCCCCAGGCCGTGCTGGGCATCTGCTTCAACTGGGGCATGCTGATGGCCTGGACCGATACCCAGAACCACCTGCCGCTGGCTGCCGTGGCCATGTGGCTGGGCGCGGTGCTGTGGCAGATCGGCTATGACAGCATCTACGCCTATGTGGACATACGCGACGACCGCAGCCTGGGCCTGCACTCGACCGCCATGCGCTTTGGCGACCAGGGCAAGGTCTGGATCGGCGGCTTCTACGTGGCCACCGTGCTGCTGTGGGCCTGGGGCGGCTACGCCATGGGCCTGGGCCCGCTCTACCTGGTGGGCATGATGCTGGTGGCGCTGCACCTGGGTTGGCAGCTGGCTGTCTTCGACCTCAAGCGCCCCGACCGCAATTTCAAGCTGTTCCGCGCCAACCTCTGGACCGGCGTGCTGCTGGTGGGCGCCGCCCTGGCCGGCACGCTGCTCTGAGCCCAGCCGGTGCCGCCCGCCAAGCCACCCGCAAGGGTGGCTTTTTCTTTGGGCCGCGTATCGCCCAGGCGACAGCAAATAACCCTACAGGTGGAATGCTCCGGTTAGTTCCCGGTTTATTACTACAGAAAATGGAACAATGTTTTCTGATACCGAGGGTTTATCCCAGGGCCATAAAAGCACAGAATGACTTCACACGGAAACAAACCGAGGCTAAGTAAACCCTCCAGCCCCCGTTTGAATCCTCAACCGATTTGGAGGATCCATCATGAAATCATTCGCCACCGCCGCCCTGCTGTCCCTGTCCGTCATGGCCGGCGCCCAAGCCGCCGATACCACCCCGACC
>JAEWJD010000301.1 GCA_023386765.1 Pseudomonadota bacterium
CTGGCCTTGCTGCGGCCGCGCGCCTATGTGCTGGCCTGCACCTCGGGAACCTTTTTCCTGGGGGCCCCGGCGCTGGAGGCGGCGGGGCAGCGGCTGCGCACGGCCACGGGGGTGCCGGCCATCACCACCGCCAGCGCCTTGCTGCAGGCCTGCCGCGCGCTGGCGTCGCGGCGGGTCTTCATGCTGACTCCCTATCCGCCGGCCATCACGGCCGAGGAAGTCGATTTCCTGGCGGCCCACGAGGTCGACGCCACCCGCTGCCTGTCGCTGGGCTGCACCGATGGCGAAGAGATCCGCCAGCTCACGGCAGCCCGCGTGTATCGCGCGCTGACCGGCGCACGGCGGCAGCTGCGCGGCGCTGATGCGGTATTCCTGAGTTGTACCAATATGCCGACCTGGCCTTTCCTGGCGCGCGCCGAGGCGCAGCTGGGAGTGCCGGTCTTTTCTTCCAATTCGGTAACGGCCTGGGCCGGCCTGCGCCTGGCAGGCGTGGGCGCCCGGTTACCCGGGCTGGGCCGACTGGGTGCGCTGGCCTTGCCCGATGCCGCCCTCTATGCTTAGTTCCATTTACGGAGACCACGAACCCATGGGTGTCATTCAACAGTTTCTTTCAGGCCGCGGGGCGGCCGCCGACTACGGTCATCTGCACGTGGGTTCCATGGCGTCGGGCATGGCCGTGACGCTGCCCTACGTGGCGCTGCGCGGCGCACGGCCCGGGCGCACGCTGTGGCTGCACGGCCAGGTGCATGGCGACGAGATCAACGGCATGGTGGCGGCGCTGCGCTTTGCCAACAGTCTGGATCCGGCCGTCATGTCGGGCAACCTGGTGGTCACGCCCACGGGTAATCCGCAGGCGCTGGATGCCCGCCGCAAGCGCAACCCCTATGATGAACTGGACCTCGACCAAACCTATCCGGGCAGCGCCGGCGGGCTGATCTCGCAACGCCTGGCGCGTGTGCTGATCGAGGAGATCCGGGGCACGGCCGACATGGTGATCAACCTGCACACCATGAATCCCCTTTTTGATTCGCGGCTGTATACGGTCTACAAGCATCATCCTGGCAGCGGCATCAGCGAGCAGACCTTGCTGGATGCGATGGCGCTCTTTCATCCCAACGTGGCCTGCCGCCAGGATGTCGGCGGCCAGGGCGAATTGCCGGGCAATATTGCCGGTGCGCTGGATTTCCAGTGCCAGGAGGCGGGTATCGCCGCCTTCATGCTGGAGCTGGGCGGCGGCAGCCGTTACGAGGCGCATAACGTGGCCGCCGCAGAGGCCGGCTTTGCGCGCCTGGCCGCCCAGATGGGCATCGTCGATGGTCCGCTGCAGGGCGGCGCGAGCCGCGTACGCCGGGTCACGCGGCGCGGCTGGCTGACCTTCGAGCATGGGGGGTTGTTCGTGCCCGAGGCCGAGGCTGGCGCGACGCTGGCGCGTGGCGCGGTGCTGGGCGAGGCGATGGACCTGCATGGTAAGCCGACGGAAACCATCGCCCTGCCGCAAGACGGCATTGTGATCGGGCTGCGGCGCGACCCGGTGGTGCACACCGGTGAGCGCGCCGCGTTCGTCGCCTACGAGTGGGACGAGGTGGCCTGCACGGTGCGCTGAGGCGCGGCAGGCCGCAGGGCCGGGTTGCGCACGCGCAGCCCGCTGTCCTGGTGGTTGCGGCTGGTGTGCGGGTCGGTGTCGCGCAGGTATTCTTCCAGCGAGTCATCGACCGCATCGAGCCAGCGCGTGTGGTGGCGCGAGGCCTTGGTGCCGGTCATTACCGAGCGGTAGCAGCGATCGCGATAGCCCATGATGTCGCGCTTCTTGTCATCTTTCCATTCCAGGAAGATGGCATTGACCGCGTCGATGTCGAACTCCGGATAGTCGGTCTGCGAGATCAGGTGCTTGATGTAGCGCCCCTGGAACTCGTACATCGATGCGGTGCTGGTGAGGCTTTCCTCGTCGTCGCGCCAGCGCGCGCTGTCTGCGGCCATCGCCTCGGGCGAAGGCAGGTCGATGCGGCCCAGCATCACGTCGCGGGCAAACCAGGCTTGCGCGTCGAACATGTTGAAGCTGTACCAGAGATCCTGCATCCCCAGGTAGAACAGGCGCGGGTTCTTTTCCCACACCACGCCCTGGTAAAGGTCCAGCGGCCACAGGCGGTTATTGGTCGACAGCGTCAGTTCCTGCGGCAGGAAGGGGAAGTGGTGCTGGTAGCCGGTGCACAGGATGATGGCGTCGATCTGCTTGCTGCTGCCGTCCACGAAGTACGCACGGTTGCCCTTGACGCGCTTGAGCTGCGGACGCTCTTCCCAGCCTTCCGGCCAGTCGTAACCCATGGGCTGGGTCCGATAGGCGGTCGTGATCGAGCGTGCGCCGTACTTGTAGCACTGCGATCCGATGTCTTCGGCCGAATAGCTGCTGCCGACCAGCAACACATGCTTGTCGCGGAATTCGACGGCATCGCGGAAATCGTGCGCGTGCAGGATGCGACCGGTAAAGCGGTCAAAGCCGTCGAAATGCGGCACGTGCGGCGTGGAGAAGTGGCCCGTGGCCACGACCACGTAGTCGAACTCCTGGCTGCTTTCTTCCTGGTTGTCGTAATCCTGCGCCGTCACGCTGAAGGTCTGTGCGGCTTCGTCATAGGTGATGCTTTTGACGACGGTGTTGAAGCGGATGTACTTGCGCACGCCTGCCTTGGTCACCCGGCCTTGGATGTAGTCCCACAGCACTTCGCGCGGCGGGTACGAGGAGATCGGCCGGCCGAAGTGTTCATCGAAGCTGTAGTCGGCGAATTCCAGACATTCCTTGGGGCCGTTGGACCACAGATAGCGGTACATGCTGCCGTGGACCGGCTCGCCGTTTTCGTCCAGGCCGGTGCGCCAGGTGTAATTCCACATGCCACCCCAGTCCGACTGCTTTTCATAGCAGACGATTTCGGGCATTTCAGCCCCTTTCTCGTGGGCGTCTTGGAAGGCTCGCAGCTGGGCCAGGCCACTGGGGCCGGCGCCGATGATGGCTACTCGGATCGTCATAAGGGGTTCCTCCACAGGTAAAGCGCGGATAAAAAGCAAAAACTCGTCCCGTCCCGGCGTGATGACGCGGGAATGGGAAAAACGGGCAAACGGAATGCGGCGCTACGCGGCGGGTGGAGGAACCGGGCGCTTGCGCAGTTGCGCGAGAAGCACGTCGCGGGTGCGCACGACGCAGGCAAAGGGCAGAGTCAGCAGGCGCGTGAATGCGGGTGTGACCAGAGGAAGGCTTGCAGCATACTGACTCGGCCCCTTTCCGCCATTGCATTGCGCTTGGCGGGGGCCGCAGAGGCTATAGATGCATTTACTCGCTGTCATAGAGGGGTGGTTTCCTTTTTTTATGCGTTGTAATTGCCATTTCGTACCATGACACCCCGGGCGGGCCACAGGCGTTGTGCTTGGGCGGCCGCGGAGGGCATGGTGGTAGAACGCCTGGGCCGCGCGCAGAAGGGGCGGCGGGCGGAGACGGCGGCACGCAGGCCGCAGCGCTGACGGTGACTGTAACGCGGGGTCACCGTGTGTCCCCTGGCGGATCCGTCATCGGGCATCAAGGCCCAGCGTATTCATGCTGCGCTGGGGGCCCGCTGGGCGGGCCGCTCACCCGACGAAACCTGGGACGTTCGGGTGTTCTTGCCGGGCGTAGCCGGGAAATGCCGTGGGATCAAGGCTTTCTACAAACCAGACCCTTTTACCTTACGGGTATTTGCAAGATATGGCAAGTCTGGTTATCCCTGGGGGGCGGGGAGCGCGCCCGGGCCTCAGGGGGTCATGCCGGCCAGGCGCATGAGCAGGCGCATGCCCAGGGCCATCAGGCCCAGGCTGGTGACGCTGGCGATCCAGATCAGCGCCAGCCAGCCCAGCCGGCGCCAGAGGGGAGAGGGCGCGTGGGTCATCAGTGGTAGCCCTCACCGGTCTGTACCTTGCCGC
>JAEWJD010000401.1 GCA_023386765.1 Pseudomonadota bacterium
GTTCGGGCGCGGGCTGCGCCGGATGGGCGGTGGAGTCAGGTTGGGCGGGGGTCATGGTTGCGAAAAAAGAGCGGGCTTGCGGATCGAAGTGCGGGATTTTAGCGGGCCTGGGGAAAGAGGGGGGGCGCGGCCTCCGGCGGCGGCCTTGAAATCGGCGTGGCCGTCCCCACGTGCCTGGGATGCGCGGCGGCATGACCGCCTTTTTTCTTTGTCTACCTATCGCTTACAACCATGAGCCAAAACGCCAAGCCCGAAACCCTGGGATTCCAGGCCGAGGTCAAGCAGTTGCTGCACCTGATGATTCATTCGCTGTACAGCAACAAGGAAATCTTTCTGCGCGAGCTGGTCTCGAACGCCTCCGACGCGTGCGACAAGCTGCGCTTCGAAGCCATCGACCAGCCCGAGCTGCTGGTGGGCGACAGCGAGCTGGCGATCCGCGTGAGCTACGATCCGGCCGCGCGCACCATCACCATTTCGGATAACGGCATCGGGCTGTCGCGCGAGGAAGCCATTGCCAACCTGGGCACCATCGCCCGTTCCGGCACGCGCGAGTTCTTCTCCAAGCTGACCGGCGACAAGCAAAAGGATGCCCAGCTGATCGGCCAGTTCGGGGTGGGCTTTTATTCGTCGTTCATTGTCGCCGACAAGGTCACGGTGGTAAGCCGGCGCGCCGGCGCCGACGAGGCCGTGCAATGGGAATCCGACGGCCAGGGTGAGTTCTCCATCGGCACGGCGCAAAAGAGCAGCCGCGGCACCGACGTGACGCTGCACCTGCGCGCCGATGAAGACGATCTGCTCAGCGGCTGGAAGCTGCGCGAGATCCTGCGCCGCTACTCCGACCACATCTCCCTGCCCATCCTGATGCAAAAGGAAGAGTGGGATGCCGACAAGGGCGAGCAGGTCAAGCGCGACGAGTGGGAAACCGTCAACCAGGCCAATGCCCTGTGGACCCGCTCCAAGAACGAAGTCACCGACGAGCAGTACCGCGAGTTCTACAAGACCATCTCGCACGATTTCGAGGATCCGCTGGCCTGGACGCACAACCGCGTCGAGGGTCGCAGCGAGTACACGCAGCTGCTGTACGTGCCGCGCCATGCGCCTTTCGATCTCTGGGATCGCGATGCGCGCCGGGGCGTGAAGCTGTACGTCAAGCGTGTGTTCATCATGGACGACGCCGAGCAGTTGCTGCCGACCTATCTGCGCTTTGTGCGTGGCGTGATCGATTCGGCCGATCTGCCGTTGAACGTCTCGCGCGAGATCCTGCAGGAAAGCCGTGATGTGCGTGCCATCCGCGAGGGTTCGGCCAAGCGCGTGCTGTCGCTGCTGGAAGACCTGGCCGAGAACCGCCAGGAAGACTACGGCGTGTTCTGGAACGAGTTCGGCCAGGTGCTCAAGGAAGGCGTGGGCGAAGACCCGTCCAACCAGGAGCGCATTGCCAAGCTGCTGCGCTTTGCGTCCACGCAGGGCGAGGGCGCCAGCCAGACGGTCACGCTGGCCGATTACCTGGGCCGCATGAAGGAAGGCCAGGACAAGATCTACTACGTGACGGCCGACAGCTATTCGGCCGCCAGCAACAGCCCGCACCTGGAGATCTTCCGCAAGAAGGGCATCGAGGTGTTGCTGCTGTGGGATCGCGTGGACGAGTGGATGCTCTCGCATCTGCGCGAGTTTGATGGCAAGTCGCTGGTGTCGGTGGCCAAGGGCGGCCTGGACCTGGCCGACCTGGCCGATGACGCCGAGAAGCAGAAGCAGACCGAGGTGGCCGAAGCCTTCAAGCCGCTGGTCGAGCGCCTGCAGGCGGCGCTGGGCGAGCAGGTCAAGGAAGTGCGCGTGACGCTGCGTCTGGTGGACTCGCCGGCTTGCGTGGTGGTGGGCCAGAACGAACTCAGCCCGCATCTGTTGCGCATGCTGAAGGCCGCCGGCCAGGAGGCTCCCGAGGTCAAGCCGGTGCTGGAGATCAACCCCGAGCACGCCCTGATCGCGCGTATCCGCGACGTGGCCGAGCCGGATTTCGAGGCCTGGGCCCAGTTGCTGCTGGATCAGGCCCTGCTGGCCGAAGGGGCCCAGATCGCCGACCCGGCCGGCTTCGTCAAACGCCTGAACGCCCTGCTCCTGAAGGTCTGAGCGGCGTTGCCCGGCGAGCAATGAAAATGGCCCCGCAAGGGGCCATTTTCTTGCCTGCCGGGTGGGCCGGGGGTCAGGCGAGCGGCAGCGTCAGCACGCCCTGGACGGCCGGGCGCATCATGAGACGGCGGTACCAGGCCGACAGGTGGGGCGTGGCCGGGCGTTCGGTGGGCAGGCCCAGCCAGCGGTGGGCCGCGCAGCCCAGCACCAGGTCGCCCATGGTGAACTGGGTGCCGCTGATGAAGTCACGCCCCTTGAGCGCGGCGTCCAGGCGCAGCGCGTAGCGTTCAGAGGCCTGCAGCGAGGCGGCGATGGCGACAGGGTCGCGTTCGGCCTCGGGTTTGCGGATCAGCTCCAGGAAGGCCGTACGCATGGCGGGCTGCCATTCGGTGGCCTGCCAGTCCATCCAGCGGTCAGCGTCGGCGCGCAGGCAGACGTCGGCCGGCGACAGCGTGCCCGAGCCGTAGCGTGCCGCCAGATAGCGCACGATGGCGTTGGACTCCCACAGCACGAAGCCGCTGTCGTCGATGACCGGCACCAGCTGGTTGGGGTTCATGCGGGTGTATTCGGGGGTGTCCACCCCGCCGAAGCGGCCGCCGACTTCGGTCAGGGTATGCGGCAGCGCCAGCTCGCGCACGGCCCACATGACTTTCTGCACGTTGACGGAACTCAGGCGTCCCCAGATTTTCAGCATTGTGTCGGTCCTCGAAGCGGTCAGCGCGGCGGTATCTGGCGCCGCAGAAAGCCGGCCGCCCGGGCAAAGCGCGGCCAGTCGAATGCGGGCCCGGGATCGGTTTTACGGCCCGGGGCGATGTGTTCGTGGCCCCGCGCGGCCCGGATGGGCAGGCGGGTGCGCAACTGGCGCGCCAGCGCTGCCAGCGTGGCGTACTGGGCGTCGGTGTAGGGCAGGGTGTCGGTGCCTTCGAGCTCGACGCCGACGGAGAAGTCGTTGCAGCGTTCGCGGCCTTCGAAGCGCGAGACGCCGGCATGCCAGGCGCGCTGGTGCACCGAGGCGAACTGCATGATGCTGCCGTCGCGGCGGATGAAGAAGTGCGCCGAGACCCGTAGCCCGGCCAGGCGCGCAAACCAGGGGTGGGCGTCGAGGTCCAGCCGGTTGAGGAACAGGTCGGCCACGTAGTTGGCCTTGCCGGGCCGGCCGAATTCGCCGGGGGGCAGCGTGATGTTGTGCACAACCAGCAGGCTGACCGCCGTGCCGGCGGGGCGGGTGTCGACGTTGGGCGAGGGCAGGCGGGTCACGCCGGGGGCGCGAGGCAGCCAGCCGTGGCGGTCCAGGGGCGGCAGGTTCATGGTGGAAACAGACGCAAGGGCAATCCGGCATTATGCCGGGCTTGCGCGGCCCTGCCTACGGCGTGCCGGCTAGGGCTGGCGCGCACCCAGGCGGGCGTGTTCCTGGCTGCACCAGGTCTGGCCCTGGGATTGCAGGGCCTCCGAGCGTGGCAGGTGGATGCCGCAGTGGGCGCAGCGCACCATGGGTTCGGCGCCAGCCCCGCCGGCCTTGCGGGCGGCGGCATCGGGCGAGCGCGGTTTCTGGCCGCGCGCATTGAGCATGCGCCAGACCGTCAGCACGACGAGAATGGCGATCAGCCAGAAGAGGATTTTTCCCATGCCGGATCAGCTCCGCTGCAGAATCATTTCCAGCACGAAGCGCGTGCCGGTATAGGCGAGGATCAGAAAACAAAAGCCGACCAGCGTCCAGCGCAGAGCCACGCGGCCGCGCCAGCCCCAGATGTGGCGACCCAGCAGCAGCCCGCCGAAGGTCAGCCAGGACAGCAGGGTGAAAATGGTTTTGTGGTCAAAGGGCAGAAACTTGCCGGTCAGGAGGATCGACGAGACCGAACCGGTGCCGACCGCCAGCGTCAGGGCGATGAAGCCGATGAAGATGATGCGAAACAGCAGTTGCTCCTGCACCAGCAGCGGCGGCTGGGCGTCGAGCACGCGGCCCAGGATGCTGCGTGCGGCCGGCGCATCCTGGGGGCGATGCAGGTGGCGGTCCAGCAGGGCCATCAGCATGGCGTGCAGCGCGGCGATGGTGATCAGGCCATAGGCGGCCAGGGCGATCAGCAGGTGGATGCGCAGCCAGGGGTTGCCCACGTGGGGCACGTCCACGCCCTGGGGAAAGAGCGCGGCCAGCAGGGTCACGACGGCCGCGGCGGGCAGCAACAGCAGCTGCACGCCGTCAATGCGGATGAAAAGACTCTCCAGCCAGTACATCATCAGACCAAGCCACATGGCGGCCGACAGGGCCAGGGCCCAGCCAATAAAGATATGATGTGTCCCTAGCATGGCTTCGCGCAGGGCGTAGCCATGCACGATCAGGGCGCCAAGCAGGCAGAACCGGGCGATCCTGCCGGTCTGCTCGATGCTGCCGGCCTGTTGCAGGCGGCGCCACATCGAGGCGGCCAGCACGGTATAGACCAGTGCGGCCACCGCGTGAAATACAATGCCTGATGACATAAAAACCGTTGTCTGGGTGGGACCCCGGGCGATTGTCGCCCGCTGGCGGCCTGGTTGGGGCCGGTGGTCCCGTTCAATCAACTAGTTTAAGCGGAAACGCCTCTCATGCTCGATAACTTGACCCAACGCCTGTCGCGCGTCGTGAAGACGCTGCGCGGCGAAGCCCGCCTGACCGAGGCCAACACCCAGGAGATGCTGCGCGAAGTGCGCATGGCGCTGCTGGAGGCCGACGTGGCGCTGCCCGTGGTGCGCGATTTTGTGGGGCGCGTCAAAGAAAAGGCCCTGGGCGAGGAGGTGGCCGGCAGCCTGACCCCCGGCCAGGCGCTGGTGGGCGTGGTCCACAAGGAGCTGACCTCGTTGATGGGCGGCGACCTCGGCGCGACCAGCGGCGAGCTGTCGCTGGCGGTGCAGCCGCCGGCGGTCATCCTGATGGCCGGCCTGCAGGGCGCAGGCAAGACCACGACCACCGGCAAGCTGGCCCGCTGGCTCGCCGAGGGCGAGCACGTCCAGAACGGCCGCAAGACCGGCAAGAAGAAGGTGCTGGTGGTGTCGGCCGACGTGTATCGCCCGGCGGCCATCGAGCAGCTGAAAACCGTGGCGGCCCAGGTCGGGGTGGACTTCCTGCCCTCTGACACGAGCCAGAAGCCCGAGGACATCGCGCGCAATGCGGTTGAGCACGCGCGCCGCCACCACTATGACGTGCTGATCGTCGACACGGCCGGCCGCCTCGGGATCGACGAGGCCATGATGCGCGAGATCGCCGCGCTGCATGCCCTGGTCAAACCGGTGGAAACCCTGTTCGTGGTCGATGCCATGCAGGGCCAGGACGCGGTCAACACCGCGCGTGCCTTTGCCGAGGCGCTGCCCCTGACCGGCGTGGTGCTCACCAAGCTCGTCGGCGATGCGCGCGGCGGCGCGGCGCTGTCGGTGCGTCACATCACCGGCAAGCCGCTGAAGTTCGTCGGCGTGTCGGAAAAGCTCGATGGCCTGCAGCCTTTCCACCCGGAGCGCATGGCGCAACGCGTGCTGGGCATGGGCGACATCGTGTCGCTGGGCGAGCAGGCCCAGAAGAACATCGACATCGCCGAGGCGCAGAAATTCGCCCAGAAGATCAAGTCGGGTGACAAGTTCGACCTGAACGATTTCCGCGAGCAGCTCGGCCAGGTCAAGAAACTGGGCGACATGAATTCGCTGCTGGAGAAACTGCCGGCGCAATTCCAGCAGGCGGCCAGCCAGATGCAGGGCGGGCAGGCGGAAAAGCAGCTGCGCCGCACCGAGGGCATCCTCAATTCCATGACGCCGGGCGAGCGTGCCAAGCCCGAGCTCATCAAGGCCTCGCGCAAGCGCCGCATCGCGGCCGGCGCCGGCGTGCCGGTGCAGGAGGTCAACCGCCTGCTGAATCAGTTCGAGCAGATGCAGGGCATGATGAAGCAGATGAAAAAGGGTGGCATGGCCAAGATGATGCGCGCCATGGGCGGCCTGAAGGGCCTGGGCCGCTTCGGCCGCTGATCCGAGAGCCGATGCCCATACGGGCAGAACAACGCCGGCCCCTTGCGGGGCCGGCGTTGTCTTTTTGGGGCAAGGGGGTCAGCGTGCCTTGGCCACGGCGGCGTTCCAGGCCGCCACCACCTTCTCGTAGTCAGCAGCGGCTTCGAGCGAGTCGACCGGGAAGATCTTGATGCTGGAGAGCTCGGGCAGCGTGGTCAGCTTGGAGACTTCGATGTCGTTGCGCGCCGGGCGACGGAAGTTCTTCACCAGCTGGGCCGTCTGGGCTTCCTTGCTCAGCAGGCCCTCGTAGAGTTTGCCGGCCGCCTCGGCGTTCTTGGCGCCCTTGATGATGAACATCCCTTCGGGGGCCAGGTAGCTGCCTTCGGTGGGGTAGATCAGCTTGATTTCTTTCTGGCCGCCGGCCACGTATTCCTGGGCGGCGTATTCCAGCGTCAGGCCGACCGGATATTCGCCCGCTGCCACGCCTTTGTAGGTGGTGCCCGACGAACCGGTCACCACGGCGTTGGCGGCGATCTTATCCAGGCCTTCCTGGCCGAATTGCTTGTACAGGCCGTAGACCAGCATGTAGGCCGTGCCGCTCTTGGAGGGGTCGGTGATGGCGAACTTGCCCTTCCATTGCGGCTGGGCCAGGTCGGACCAGGTGGCCGGCATGGGCAGGCCCTTGAGCTGGCGCTCGTTGACCATCATCACCATGACGTGCACGTTGGTGCCCATCCAGAGATTGTCCGGGCCGCGGAACTCGGCCGGGATGGCCTGGACGTCCTTGGGCGTATACGGCTGCAGCTGGTTGCGATAGGCGCCCAGGGTGCCGAAGCCGCCGCTCCAGAAGAGATCGCCGCGCGGGTTCTGGGCTTCGGCCTCGATGCGCTTCATCAGCGTGCCGGTGCCGCCGGTGACCGGGCGCACCTGCAGGTCGGGCTGGGTTTTCTTGACCGCCTCCAGCGCGGTGTCGATGGTGTCGGTATTGTTGGACGAGTACAGCACGACGGTCTCGGCCTGGGCGGTGCCGGCCGACAGGGCGGCGGCCAGCAGACTGGATTGCAGCAGAAGCGAGAAGCGCATGATGGGGCCTTTGAGGAAAAGTGCTACTTGCCGGAAAACAGGTTGATCTTGAACGCCTTGACCGCGACCACCACGGGTACGAGGATCACGGTCACCAGCGCCGCGCCATAGGCCGACGCCATGCCCAGACGTCCGCCGTCGACCTGGCGGAAGATGGCGATGGGCATGGTTTCCAGCCCGCCGCTGTATGCCACGATGGAAGCCGAGAGTTCGGAGATCGTGGTCAGCCACATCAGGATGGCCGAAGAAATGATGGACGCGCGCATGGCTGGCAGCATGACCTTGAAGAAGGTCGCCAGCGGCGAGACGCCCAGGCTGATCGAGGCTTCCTCGATCGAGTCGGGAATGTTGAAAAGCGTCGATGAGGCGTTGCGCACGGCAAAGGGCAGGCGGCGCACGGTGTAGCACAGCACCATGATGGCCGAGGTGCCCGCCAGCACCAGCCAGCCGGTATTGAAGGTCTGCACCAGGGCGATGCCCAGCACGGTGCCGGAGATCGTCAGCGGCAGCACCAGAATGTAGTCCAGCAGCTGGGTGGCGCGATTGCGCTTCTTGACCGTGAGGTAGCTGGTAAGCACCGCGAAGCCCACGCCCAGCAGGGTCGCCAGGGAGGCGAACTTGAGTGAGTTCAGGATCGGCTCGGGGGCGCCCTGCAGCGCGCGCTGCATGCTGGCCAGCGACCACTGGCCCCAATGCATCACCGGGCCGCTGGTGTGCGTGAAAGCGGCCACGAACACCACCATCAGCGGCAGCAGCGACAGCAGCACGATCAGGGTGACGCCGCCGGTATAGCCGGCCGCGGCCCAGGAGCGCACCCGGCGCGGAATGGGCGCGCGCCCCTGGGTCATGGTGTAGACCTTGCGCTCGACCATCCGTTTTTGCACGAACAGCACCGCCGCGACGATGCCGATGGACAGCACCGACATGGCGCTTTGCAGGGTGGGGCTGCCGCCCATCTCGTTGACGAAGGTGTTGTAGGTCATCACCGAGAGCAGCGGCACGCGGCTGCCCAGCATGATGGACAGCGCGAAGTTGCCCACCACCAGGGTGAACACCACCAGCGCGTTGACCAGCACGGCCGGCGCGATCACCGGCACCATCACGCGGATGCGGGTCAGCCAGGGCGGGGTGCCCAGGCTCAGGCCGGCCTCTTCGAGCTGGCCGTCAAAGCCGCGCAGCGCCGCCAGCACACCCAGGTAGATGTAGGTGTAGTAGACCAGGGTCATCGAGAAGATCAGCCCGGTCCAGCCGTAGAAGGAGGGCAGCTCGATGCCCAGTTCGTACATGAAGTTGGTCAGGATGCCGTTGTTGCCCAGTACCAGCAGCCATGACTGCCCGACGATGATCTCGGGAATGACGATGGTGAGAATGGGCAGGATGGCGACCAGATTCTTGAGCGGGAAGTCGTAGCGCGCGACCATGTAGGCGAACGGTACGCCCACCAGGACGGTGCAGCCGGTCACCACGGCGCCCAGCACCAGGGTGTTGCGCAAGGCCTCCAGGTATTCGCTGTCTTGCAGCAGGGCGCTGAAGCCCTCCAGCGAGAAGCCGCCGGCCTCGCCGGTCACGCTGTTGCCGAACAGCACCGCCAGCGGGTACAGCACGAAGAAGATCAGCAAGGCCAGGCTTGCCGCAGTCAGGACACCCCAGGGCCACCACTTGAATTTCATGGACCGCCCCTCAGTCGCGCACCACGCGGCAATCCGCGGGCAGGAGGACCTGCACGGCATCGCCCGGCTGGAAGTCGGCCACCATGTTGCCCGCGTGCAGCTCCACGCGCAGCTCGGCGCCGTCTTCGAGCGCAATCCGGTAGGCGGTCTTGAAGCCCAGGTACTGGCGGCGCAGCACGCGTCCAGGCAGGCCGTTGGGGATGCGCGGCTGCGGCGCGATCAGGCTGAGCTCTTCGGGGCGGGCGATCAACATGCCCTGGCTGTCCAAGGGGGCGCCGCCTTGTACGCCGTTGAAAGCGTGGGGGCCGATGCGGTAGCGCACATGGGGCAGGCCGGCGTTCTCGCTGCCAGCCACGGTTTCGGTCGGCACGGCAACGATGTTGGCCGAGCCGATGAAGTCGGCCACGTAGGCATTGACGGGCGTGCCGTAGAGGTCTTCGGGCGTGCCGAGCTGGGCGATCGCGCCGCGATCCATGATGGCGATCTGGTCGGACATGGCCAGGGCTTCTTCCTGGTCATGGGTGACGAACACGGTGGTGATGCGCGCTTCGCGCACCAGGTCCAGGATCACGTCGCGCATCTGTACGCGCATCTTGGCGTCCAGGTTGGAGAGCGGCTCGTCCATCAGCAGCACGCGCGGGCGGATCACCAGGGCACGCGCCAGCGCCACGCGCTGGCGCTGGCCGCCGCTCATCTGGGCGGGGTAGCGCTGCGCCAGCGCCGCCAGCCCGACCTTCTCGAGCGCCTCGGTGGCGCGTTCGCGGATTTCGGCGCGCGCCACGCCGCGCGCGCGCAGGCCATAGGCCACGTTGTCGAAGGCGGTCTTGTCGGGGAACAGCGCGTAATCCTGGAACACCATGCCGATGTCGCGCCGGTGGGCCGACACCCGGGTCATGTCATCCTGGTCGAACAGCAGCTTGCCGCCGTCGGGCTCGTAAAAGCCCGCGATACAGCGCAGCAGCGTGGTCTTGCCGCAGCCGCTGGGGCCGAGCAGGGTGTAGAAGGCGCCGTCGGGGATGTGCAGCGACAGTTCGCGCAGCACGCTCTGCCCTTCGAATACCTTGACGATGCGGTCGATAGTGATGGATGCCATGGAAAATCCTGCCGGTAGCTCGCCGCATCATAGGTAGCGCACCCCCGGCGGACCAGCGGGCATTTTTAATGCCTGCTGTAAGTTTTTCTGGGGGCTCGCGGCGAAGGGATCCCCTAGAATGGCTGCTCCTGGGATATCGAGCCGCCGGCCATGCATCGGCGGCCGCATACTGACAAATACAAGTGGGAAAGAACCGCAATCACGGGCGGGCCGGGAGCCGCACATGGCACGCAGCCTGCCGCCTCTGAAGGCGCTGCGCGTTTTCGACGCTGCGGCGCGGCTGGGCAGCTTCACGGCCGCGGCCGACGAACTGAGCATCACGCACAGCGCCGTCAGCCAGCAGATACGGGCACTGGAGGAATACATCGGCCAGGCCCTGTTTGCGCGCGAGGCGCGCGGCGTGGCGCTGCTGCCCGATGCCCAGGCCTATTTCGCCGAGGTGCAGGCCAGCCTGGCGCGCATCGAGCAGGCTACCGCTGCGCTCAAGGGCGCGCGCCCGGCGCGTCAATTGCGCCTGTGCGCCACGCCCTCGCTGGCCATGCGCCTGCTGATCCCGGCGCTGGCCGATTTCCAGCGCCAGCACCCGGATATCGAGGTCGAGGTGGCCACGCTGGGCCGGCCCTTTATCGACCGGGCCGATGGCGCGCACGATCTCATCATCCGCCACGGCCCCATGGAGCGCCATGACCACGTCTGCCTGCCCTGCCTGGATGACTACTATGTGCCGGTGGCCTCGCCGCGTTATATCGCCCGGCACCGCCTGCGTCGTCCGGCCGATTGCGTCGGCCATCCCTTGCTGAAGGTGGCAGGGTGCCTGGATCACTGGACGCAGTGGTTTGGCCTGGCCGAGGTGGCGGTGCCGGCGATGCTGCCGGGGCCGGTGTTCGATCATCATTTCCTGGCGATGCAGGCGGCCAGCAACGAACTGGGGCTGGCCCTGGCGCCGGGCTGCCTGCTGGCCGAGGATCTCCAGGCCGATCGCCTGCGGCCGCTGTTTCCGGCCTTGCGGCTGCCCAACAGCGGCGTGCATGCGCTGTTTCGTGCCAACAGCCCGGCGGCGCCCCTGGCGCGGCGTTTCGTTGACTGGCTGGCGGCCACCCATTCCCTTAGCGACAAGGATCGCCCATGACTGCCCTGCAGATTGCGCCCGGCCTGAGCCTGCGCGACCCCGAACCCCGGCCCCGCCTGACGGACTTCAAGCTGATTGCCTTCGATATGGATTCGACGCTGCTGGCGATCGAGACGCTGGACGAGCTGGCCGATCTGGCAGGCCGCAAGGCCGAGGTGGCGGCCCTGACCGAGGCAGCCATGCAGGGCGAGGCGCTCGACTACGCGACCAGCCTGCGCCGTCGCGTGGCCTTGCTGGCGGGCCTGCCTGCCCAGGCTATCGACCAGATCTGGAACGAGCGTGCCCGCCTGACGCCGGGGGCCGCGGCGCTGGTGCAGGCCTGCCAGGCGGCGGGTTTGCGCTGCATTCTCACCACGGGGGGCTTTACCTGCTTTACCGAGCGTCTGGCCGCGCAGTTGCGGCTGGACGACGTGCGCGCCAACGTACTGGAGATCGTCGATGGACGCATTACCGGGCGGCTGCTGGATCAGCCCGGCAGCGAGGGCCTGTGCGATGGCGAGGCCAAGAAGGCCAAGGTGCTGCAGACCTGCGCTGCCATGGGCATCACCCCGGCACAGGCCATCACGGTGGGAGACGGGGCCAACGATCTGGCCATGATGTCGGTGGCCGGACTGTCGGTGGCCTATCGCGCCAAGCCGGTGGTGCGGGCGCAGGCGCGCGTGGCGATCGACAGCGGCGGGCTGGATCGTCTGCTGGCGGTGTTTGCCGGCTAGCACGGCGCACATCATGCAAAAAGGCCAGACCTTGCGGTCTGGCCTTTTTGCTGTGGCCGGTAGCGGGGCTCAGGCCAGCGGCGGGATGCGCAGCACCTGGCCCGGGTAGATCTTGTCCGGGTGGCTGAGCATGGGCTTGTTGGCCTCGAAGATCACCGTGTATTGGGCGCCCTTGCCTTTGCCGTACT
>JAEWJD010000210.1 GCA_023386765.1 Pseudomonadota bacterium
CAACCGCATGTGGGCTGGCGGGCGGGTCGACTTCCATCATCCCTTGCGCGTCGGCGAGCCGGCTGAACGGGTTTCGCGGGTCAGCGCCATCCAGGAAAAAAACGGCCGCACCGGGCAATTGCTGTTCGTGACCGTGCGCCACGAGTTCCGCCAGGCCGGCGAGGTTGCCATCGCCGAAGAGCAGGACATCGTCTATCGCCAGCCCACGCCGCCCAAGCTGGCGGGCAGCCAGCCTGCACCGCAGGCGCAATGGCAGGAGAGCGTCGAGCCCAGCGAGGTGCTGCTGTTCCGCTATTCGGCCGTGACCTTCAATGGTCACCGCATCCACTATGACCACCCCTATGTGACGGGCGTCGAAGGCTACCCCGGGCTGGTCGTGCACGGCCCGTTGATCGCCACCAGCATGGTGGCGGCATTCTGCCGGGCTCATCCGGACGCCCGTCTCAAGCACCTGGCCTACCGTGGGCTGCGGCCCTTGATTTCCCCGCGCCCCTTCCAGGTGGGCGGGCGCATCGATGCGTCGGGCCAGGCGCAGCTGTGGGCTGAGCAGGATGGCACGCTGGCTCACCAGGCCGAACTGAGGTTCGAGGCATGAGCCGGCCGCGTCCGCTGGACGGCATCACCGTCGTCAGCCTGGAGCATGCCATCGCGGCACCGTTCTGCACCCGGCAGCTGGCTGACATGGGCGCGCGCGTGATCAAGGTCGAACGCCCCGGCGTGGGCGATTTCGCCCGTGCCTATGACCAGCGGGTGCGGGGCCTGGCTTCGCACTTCGTCTGGACCAACCGCTCAAAGGAAAGTCTGGCCCTGGACCTGAAGAAGCCCGAGGCCGCCGACGTGATGGACCGCTTGCTGGCCCAGGCCGATGTCCTGGTGCAGAACCTGGCGCCCGGTGCGGCGGCCCGGTTGGGCCTGTCCTTCGAGGCGCTTCATGCGCGCCTGCCGCGATTGATCGTCTGCGACATCTCCGGTTATGGCGAAGGCGGCCCCTATCAGGACAAGAAAGCCTATGACCTGCTCATCCAGAGCGAAAGCGGCTTCGTGTCCGTGACCGGCAGCCCCGACGAACCCTCCAAGGCCGGTTGCTCTATCGCCGACATCGCGGCCGGCATGTATGCCTACAGCGGCATCCTCAACGCCTTGCTGTTGCGTGGCAAGACCGGGCTGGGCAGCCGCGTCGATGTCTCCATGCTGGAGAGCATGGTCGAGTGGATGGGCTATCCGATGTACTACGCCTTCGAGGGGGCGGCGCCGCCTCCCCGGGCCGGTGCCGCCCATGCGACCATCTACCCTTATGGGCCGTTCCCCGTGGGCGATGGTCACACCGTGATGCTGGGCCTGCAGAATGAGCGTGAGTGGCTCGCTTTCTGCACCCAGGTGCTGCAGCAGCCGGCGCTGGCCGAAGACAGCCGCTTCGCCGGCAATGCGCAACGCGTGACGCATCGCGAGGCCCTGCGCGCGCTCATCGTGCAGGCCTTCTCCGGCCTGACCATCGGCGAGGTGAGTGCGCGTCTGGAAGCGGCCCAGATCGCCAATGCACGGGTCAACGATATGCAGGGTGTCTGGCAGCATCCGCAGCTGCAGGCGCGCGGCAACTGGTGCGAGATTGGCAGCCCGGCCGGCGCGTTGCCGGCGCTGCGGCCGCCGGCCCACAGCAATGCGTTCGAGCCCCGGATGGATGCCGTGCCGGGCGTGGGCGAGAACACCGACGCGGTGTTAGCATCGCTGGGGTACGCGCCCGAGGACGTGGCGCGCCTGCATGCTGCGGAGGTTGTGTAATGTCTTCTGTTGTCCGAAGCGCGTTGTTCGTGCCTGCCCTGCGGCCGGACCGCATTCCCAAGGCGCTGGCCACGGCAGCCGACCGTGTCATCGTCGATCTGGAAGATGCCGTCGAGCCCGAAGCCAAGCAGGGCGCGCGTGCTGCCTTGCTGGAGTTCCTGGCGGCGCACCGCGACAAGCATCTGTGGGTGCGGATCAACGGTGCCGGCACCCCCTGGCACGCCGATGACCTGGCCGCCCTGCGTGATCAGCCCAATGTCAGCGGCCTCGTGCTCCCCAAGGCCGAAAGCGCCGAAGAGGTCCGCCAGGTGGCCGCCACTGGCATTGCCGTCATCCCCATCATCGAGACGGCACGCGGTGTGCTGGCCCTGTCCGGCATCGCCGCCGAGGCGGGCGTCGAACGGCTGGCCTTCGGGTCGCTCGATTACTCGCTCGACCTCGACATGACGCCGGACAGCGAAGGTGCCGACATGGTGCTGCAGCATGCCCGCGTGCAGTTGCTGCTGCAGGGGCGCGTGGCCGGTCTGGCGCAACCTCTGTATGGCATTTTCCCGGGTATCCAGGACACCTCGGGCCTGCGTGCGGCTGCCATCCGGGCGCGCGACATGGGCTACGGGGGGCTGCTCTGTATCCACCCAGCCCAGGTGCCGGTGGTGCACGAGGCCTTCCTGCCGCCGCTGGCCGAGCTGGCCTGGGCGCGCCAGGTGGTGCAGGCGCACCAGGAAACGGGCCAGGCGGCCTTCAAACTGGACGGCAAGATGATCGACGCGCCGGTCATTGCCCGCGCCCAGCGTCTGCTGGCGCGTGCCGGTCAGGAGCAGGCATGAGTGCGCGCGCGCTGTTTGTCGGGCACAGCTACATCGACGTCACCCTGCTGGCCGACGAGATTCCGCAAGGCGACGACAAGGCCGTGGCGCGTGACTACGCCGTGTCCTTTGGCGGCAATGCGGTTACCGCGGCCTTTGCCTGCGCCAAGCTGGGCGTGGACAGCGAACTGCTGACCACACTGGCGCCGGACTGGCTGGGCCGGATGTTCAGCGCCATGGCCGACAGCCATGGCGTGGCGTTGCATCCGCGCGCGGTGGGGCGTTCCTCGCTGTCCTTCATCATGCCGCGTGACGGCCGGCGCGCCATCCTGCGTGCGCGTGAGAGCAACTACCTGGAAGATTTCCCGCGCCTGGATGTCAGCCCCTTTCGGGTGCTGCACCTGGATGGCCACCAGCCCGATGCCGCGCTGCATTATGCGCGCGCCTGCCGCGAGGCCGGCATCCTGACCTCGCTCGATGGCGGCGGGCTGCGCAGCAATACCGAAACCCTGATGGGCTACATCGATGTGGCCATCTGCGCAGAGCGGCTGTGCGAGCAGATGAACCTCAGCCCGGAAGGCCTGCTCGATTGGCTCAAGCAGCGTGGCTGCCGTATCGGCGGCGTGACCCAGGGCGAGCACGGCATGCTCTGGTACGACGAGAGCGGCACGGTGCAGCGCCTGCCTGCCCTGGATGTGCCGCGCGCCGATATCGTCGATACCGCGGGGGCGGGCGATGTATTTCACGGCGCCTATGTCTGGTCGTATGCGGCACGGCCCGATCTGCCCTGGCGCGAGCACTTCCTGTTTGCGCGCGCGGCCTCGGCCCACAAACTGCATTTCCTGGGCAATGAGGCCGGCCTGCCGACGCAGGACGACGTCGCCGCGATCCGCCAGAGGCTGGCCGAGCGCGTCGGCTAGGCCATGGAAGCGCTGCACCACCTCTTGTTGGCCTATGGCGCCTGGGCGCTGTTCGCCTGTCTCTATCTGGAGTCGATGGGCGCGCCCGTGCCAGGTGAGTCGGCGGTGGTGCTGGCCTCGCTGCTGGCCAGCCATGGGGAGATGTCGCTGCCGGTGTTGCTGCTGGCCGTGTTCTGCGGTGCGGTGCTGGGCGACTGTACCGGCTATGCCATCGGCCGTTTCGGGGGCCAGCGCCTGTTGCGCCGTTACGGCCACCTGGTCAAGCTTACGCCGCAACGCCTGGACACCCTGCAAGCGCAGTTCAGCAAGCGCGGCGTGTATATCGTGATGGGCGCGCGCTTTGTGGTGGTGTTGCGTCAGCTCAATGGCCTGCTGGCCGGCTCGGGCGGCATGCCCTTCGGGCGTTTCCTGGCGGCCAATATGGTGGGGGCGCTGGCCTGGACGCTGGTCTGGGGCGCCGGGCCTTATCTGGCCTCCGAGGTCTTTCACCCCTGGATCCAGCAGTGGTGGCCCAAGCTGCATCACCTGGTGGCGTCCATCCCGCGCTAGGGCTAGGGCGTCCAGTCCGGATGGCGCCGGCGCGCTGTCATGAGTGATTCACATTGCTTGCCCAGCATCTGGGTTTTCCCTGGCGCGTTTGCGCCACCCCAGGAGCCGCGATGAGCAAGTCCACCGCTGACCAGACGGTCCGCAATCCCAGCGACACCCCCGCTTTCGGAAGCATTCTTGAACGCAACCTGTCGCGCCGCGCCGTCATGCGCGGCGGGCTTTGCGCGCTGGCCGGCCTGGGGGCGGCCAGCCTCGCGCCCTGGGCGGCCAGGGCGGCGCAGGCGGAAGGGGGCGTGACACTGGGCTTTGCATCGCTGCCGGCCTCGATGAGCGATGCCTGTGTAGTGCCGCCAGGGTATGTGGCGCAGGTGTTGGGCGCCTGGGGCACTCCGCTCAACGATCAGGCACGGCCCTGGGACAAGGATGGCGGCAACAGCGCCCAGGACGGCCTGCACGCCACCGGCATGCATCACGACGGCATGCACTTCTTTGCGCTGGACGGCAGCGCCGGCGAAGGCCTGCTGGCGGTGAACCATGAATATATCGATCAGCAGGCGCTGCATCCCCACGGCCCCACGCTGCCGGAGGGCCGCCGCCCGGCCGAGGAGGTGCGCAAGGAGATCAATGCCCACGGCGTGTCGATCCTGCACATTCGCAAGCAGCAGGGGCGCTGGGAGATCGTGCCCAACTCGCGCTATAACCGCCGCTTCACGTCTGCGACGCCCATGACGCTGGCCGGCCCGATGGCCGGTAGCGACTGGGTGCGCACGCCGTTCTCACCCGATGGTACCCAGGTACGCGGCACCAACAACAATTGCGGCAACGGCACCACGCCTTGGGGCAGCTACCTGACCGCCGAGGAAAACTGGGCCAACTGTTTCGTCAACCACGGCGAGCGTGCGGCCCATCAACGCCGCATGGGCGTCAGCGACAAGACCAGCCGCTATCAGTGGGAGAGCGCCGCGGGGGATCCGAGCGAACAGCAAGGCGAGTTTGCCCGTTTTGACATTACCCCGCGCGGATCCGATGCCAGCCAGGACTGGCGCAACGAAATCAACGGCTTCGGTTATCTGGTGGAAATCGATCCCTACGATCCGGACAGCGCCGCGGTCAAGCGCAGCGCCATGGGCCGCTTCGCGCACGAGGGTTGCAGTTTCGGCACGCCGCAGGCCGGCAAGCCGCTGGCTTTTTACATGGGCGACGACGCGCGCTTTGAATACCTGTACCGCTTCGTCTCGGCCGAACCCTGGGATCCTGCCGATGCCAGTCGGGCTGACCGGCTGGCGGTGGGCGCCAAGTATCTGGACCGTGGCACGCTCTATGCGGCGCGCTTTGACGAGGATGGCAGCGGCCGCTGGCTGCCCTTGACGCCAGAGGCCATGGGCAAGGACGGACGCCGCCTGGGCGAGATCTTCGGCGGGCTGGACGGCATCATCCTGAACAGCCGCGAAGCCGCCGACCAGGTGGGCGCCACCCCCATGGACCGGCCTGAATGGACCGCGACCCATCCCATCCATGGTGACGTCTACCTGAGCCTGACCAACAACAGCAAACGCAATGCGGCGCGCGGCACCAATCCGGCCAATCCGCGCCTGGACAACGTCAATGGCCATATCGTGCGCTGGCACGACGACAGCGGCAGCGACGCCTTCCGCTGGGATATTTTCCTGTTTGGTTCGCAGGCCGGCGCACCGGCCGATGTCAACCGCTCGGGTCTGACCGAACTGAACCAGTTCGCCAGCCCCGATGGCCTGGCCTTCGACCCGCGCGGGATCCTGTGGATCCAGACCGACAATGGGATCGATGGCGGTCGCAACAATGAGGTGGCGCGCCGTATCAATGATCAGATGCTGGCCGTGGTGCCGCAGGCCCTGGCCGGGAAGCAGGGCAGCGGGCCGGCGATCGGGGCGGCCGAGCAGGCGGCCTTGCGGCGCTTTTTCGTGGGCCCCAACGAGGCGGAAATCACCGGCTTCGCCTTCTCGCCCGACTACACCACCATTTTTCTCAACGTACAGCACCCCTCGAACTGGCCAGCCTACGGCAGTGATGATGCGACCGTCGCGGCGCAGGGGCAGGTGCGCCCGCGCTCGGCTACGGTCGTCATCCAGCGGGCCGACGGGGGCAAGATCGGGGTGTGAGGGTCCGTCGGCGCTGTGGCCCGCACGGTGCGCGGGCCCACGGCGATCAGAGCCTTTCGATGGCCTGGTCGGCGGCGGCCCGCAGCAGCGCGGCGACCGTGCCCGAGGCCAGTTGCAGGCAGGGGGCCAGGTCATGCAGGGGAGCCAGCACGAAGGCGCGTTGCTGCATGCGCGGATGCGGCAGGGTCAGGCGCGGGGTGTCCATGATCGTGTCGCCGTGCAGCAGCAGGTCCAGGTCGAGCGTGCGCGGGGCGTTGCGATAGGGGCGCTCGCGGCCGTGGCGCATCTCCAGCCCCTGCAGGGCGTCGAGCAGCGCCAAGGGCGTCAAGGTCGTGTCCAGTGCCGCTACGGCATTGGTGAAGTCCGGCCCGTTGGCTTCAAAGGGCGCGGTGCGATAGAAGGGGGAAACCTCGCAAGCCTGTACGCCGGGCAGGGCGGCCAGCTCGGCGGCCACGGTACGCAGCGTGGCCGGGCCGTCGCCCAGGTTGGCACCCAGGCCAACGTAGGCGCGCACGGTCATTCGGGCCTCTGGTTGCTGCGCGAGCGGCGGCGACGGCGCCGCCGCGTCGAGGCGGTCGCAGCGCCACCGCTGCCAGCAACGGCATCCTCGCGGCTGTCTTCGCGCGGCAGGTGCGCGAGCTCTTCGATCATCTCGGCGCGGGTCTCGTCATTGCCGTTGGCCAGGTCCATCCACCACTGCGCCAGCACGCTGTCGAACTCGCCGGCGGC
>JAEWJD010000432.1 GCA_023386765.1 Pseudomonadota bacterium
GTGCTGGGCAGCCTGATGCTGCTGGCACTGGGACCGCTGATGCTGGTGATCGCGATCGCCATCAAACGCGACTCGCCCGGCCCGGTGATTTTCCGCCAGCAGCGCTATGGCGAACGGGGCCGCCCCATCACCGTCTACAAATTCCGTTCGATGCGCGCCGACGCCGGCCGCGAGGCCGACGGCACGCTGCGCCAGGCGCAGCTGGGCGACAACCGGGTCACGCGCATCGGGCGCTTTCTGCGCAAGAGTTCCCTGGACGAGCTGCCACAGCTTTTCAATGTGCTGGGTGGCTCGATGAGCCTGGTCGGACCACGCCCGCATGCCGCCGAACACAACGAGATGTACCGCCGCCTCATCCAGGGCTACATGTTGCGCCATAGCGTCAAGCCCGGCATCACCGGCTGGGCACAGATCCACGGTCTGCGCGGCGAAACCGATACCCCGGACAAGATGGAGCAGCGCGTGCAGTACGACCGTTACTACATCGCGCACTGGTCCCTGCGCCTGGACCTGAAGATCCTGGTGCGCACGGCCTTGCTCATGTTCTGGGACCGCAACGCCTACTGACGCGGCTCAGGGCTCGGCGTTGATCGGGTCGCACAGCGCCAGTTCGGGGCGGCGCCATTGGCAGTCGGTAGGCTGCATGGAACGGGCCAGGCCTTCCTTGGCGCCCTTGCCGAAGGTGTATTCCAGGCCGACCCGCACGAAGTTCTGCGTGTAGCTGTCGGCCTGCCCGTTGCCCTGCTGGCGATCGCGGTAGACATCCGCCACCCAGCGCAGGTTGTCGTCGGCCTGCCATTGCACCCGCGCCCCCAGGCGCTGAATGTGCAGCACCTGGTCGTTGCCACCGCTATAGGCGGTATTGCGCTGGCGGCCATATTCCACCCCGAGCTGGAACGCCGTCTTGACCGTCGGCCGCCAGGTCAGCGAGGCCTGCCCGCCGGTGATCACGGCATACAGCACCGAAGGATCGTCGTCATAGGCATAGGGCCGCCGCCAGAGCTGGAAGTCAAAGCGCGTCTTGGGAGAATAATCCCAGGTAGCCCTGCCCTCGAACGTGAGCAGGCGCGTGTCGCGATCATCGAGGTGCTGGTAGCTGCGCTGCAGCACCCCGACCCGCCCCTGAAGCAGGGTCTTGGGGCTGTAGTCCCAGCGCGCGGCCACGAAGGCTTCATTGTCGGTATAGCGGTCATCGATGGTCGACACCAGATCCGGCGTGCGCTCGTAGTAATCGACATCGGTCTGGCGCAGGCCCGCCTGCGCGAAGGAGCGGCCATAACCCGCATAGCGCGCTGACAGTTGCCAGCCATCGTCCTTGCGATCGTACAGGCGCTGGTTAATGTCCTGGTCGTAGCGCGTATCGTTGTGGAACACGCCCAGCACCGGCAGCGTGAGGCTGTCGGTGACGCGCAGGCCCATCTCGGCGGAACGGTTCTGGCGTGACTCCTGGTCACGCTCCGGCCAGGTGCGCCCGAGGTTGGAGCTCAGGCCGCTCTGGTAGCCATACTGGAAACGCCCGCTCACCAACTGCCCGGCACGCCAGGGCAGCGCCGCGTTGAGCACGCGCGGCTGATGATTGAGCTGCCGGTTATTGCTGTAACGGGCATCGGCCAGCGTGCCGCCGGCCTCCAGGCGCGTGTCCTCGGACAGCAGGGGCAGGCGCAAGCCCAGCCCCACCGAGTTCATGCGTACCGTATCGCTGCGGATATCTTCGCTGGCCGCGTCGGACAGGCGCGCCGGGTTGCTCTGGTGCTGCACCGAGCTGCCCAGCTGCACGGCATAGTCGGCCGGGCCCGGCGCGGCGGCGGCCGGCAGGCTGCAGAAGGCCAGACTGGCGACGGCCAGTTTGGCGCGCGTCATGGGGCGCGTCGCTGCGACCGCCATTGTCGCCAGCACAACACCAGAAAGCGGGGGTCGTCGACCAGATAGCGGCGCCACAGGCGGCGCGGGTTGCTGGCCAGCCGCCACAGCCACTCCAGACCGAAGCGCTGCATCCAGCCCGGCGCGCGGCGCTGCAGACCGATGGCGAACTCCATGGCCGCGCCCACGCACAGCAAAATGCCGCCCGGCAGCGAAGCCGCATAGTGCAAGGCCCAGTTCTCCTGCTTGGGCATGCCCACGCACAGAAACACCACATCGGGCTGGCGCTCACGCACCCGCTGCGCAAAAGCCTGCCCCTCGTCGCCGAGGGGATCAAAGCGCATCGAGGGGCTGACGATATCGATGTCCAGGCCGGGATAGTATTGCGCGAAGCGCGCCAGCAGCTCCGGTTCACCGCCCGGCATGCCGCCCAGCAGCATGACCTTCCATTGGCGCTGCTGGGCCTGACGGCACAGCGCCACGAAAAGATCGGAGCCGGTCACGCGCTGCGGCAACGCACGACCCAGAAAGCGGCTGGCCCACACCAGGGGCATACCATCGGCGAAAATGAAGTCTGCCGCGCGATAGCGCTCATGGAACTCAGGGGCGGCGTCCAGGCGCACCACATGGTCCACGTTGGGCGTGACCACCACGCGCGCATGGCCGTCACGCCGCTCGGCGGCCTGAGACAGGTGTTCCAGCGCGGTGTCAAAGGACACCGCAGCGATGTCCAAACCGAACAGACTCACACTGGGCATGGGCTCGACGTCAGCCGTCGAAGCGGGCCCGGGTACTTGCGAAGTACGTAGCAAGGATGGTCTCAATACGAAGGCGGTATGCTTGGACTAGAATCGCGGGCTCATCCTCGCGATTACCTTGGCGATGTACGCCAGGAACGTCCGTATTGTATTTAAAATATGGCTCAATGCGGCACCATGCCTGAACCAGGTGTAAGCGCAAGAATCACCAGCAGATCGGAGAACAATGTGGCAGGTCTGAAAAAAAGAATATCGGCGGCTGTGCTGATGACGGGTTTGCTGGCCGCGCAGGCCGCCTTTGCCCAGGATCTGCCCATCCCGGAGCCGGTGGCACCCACGGCGGCCAGCCAGGATGGCCTGGCGCCCCTGGCCCCGCTCGCTCCCCTGGCCCCGCCCCTGCCTTCGGCCAAGGATAGTGCGCCGCGCGAGCCCACCCCCACCACCCGTGCCAAGATCGGT
>JAEWJD010000006.1 GCA_023386765.1 Pseudomonadota bacterium
TGTTGAGGCAGAACTGGAAAATCAGGGCGCGGGCGCGGTTCGGATTGCGCAGGGTGAAGGCCGGGTGGGCCATCAGCTGGCGGATTTCCGCCAGACCGTGGCGGCGCACGGTGGCCTGCAGGGCGAACCACTTGTCGACCACCAGGGGGTCTTCCTGCCAGCGGTTGTAGAAGTCTTCCAGCGCGGTGCGCGCCGCAGCCGGGTCGGCGTCGTTGGCCAGGCAGCCCAGGGCGGCCATGCTGTCGGTCATGTTGTCGGCCTGGGCATACTGCTGTTGCGCCAGCGCCTGGGCGCCTTGGACGCCGCCGGCCATGAGATAGGCCAGCGCCAGATTCTTGAGCGCGCGTTGGCCGGCCGGCCCGGGGGCCGGGCTGTAGGTGCCACTGACCTGATTGGCGGCAAAGGCGGCCTGCCAGGATGCCGCCAGTTGCCGGCCGAGTTCGGCGCGCAGGTGATTGCGCGCCAGGGCCAGCGCGCACGGATCGATGGCCGTCATGCGCTCGGCAAGGGTTCTTTCTGCCGGCAGCGTCAGGGCGCGGGCACGATAGCCGGCGTCCAGCGTCGGGTCGTCCAACAGCGCCTGCCAGGCGGCGACAAACGCGGGCGTCACCTGCATCGGCTGCCCGGCTTGTTGTTGCGCGGTCAGCGCCAGCAATTGCCTGCTGGCCAGTTCCTGGCCGGCTTCCCAGCGCGCGAACGGATCGCTGTCATGGGCTGAAAGCAGGGCCAGCTCGGCGTCCTGCCAGTCGTACTCGACGATCACCGGTGCCGAGAACCCGCGCAACAGCGACGGGATCGGCAGCTCGGCGACATCGTCGAACGTCCAGCTGGCGCGGGCTTCGCGCAGCTCCAGCAGAACCGTGTCCTGCGGTGGCGCATCCGCCAGCCGCAGGGGCAGGGCACGGCCCTGGCGGTCCAGCAAGCCGAGGGCGAAAGGAATGTGGAAAGGCTGCTTATGCAGGGAATCGCCGGCACGTTTTTCCACTCCGACCGGAGCGCAGTGTTGCGCCAGGGTGACAGTCAGGCGTCGGCTGGCGGCGTCATGGTCAAGCGTGACGGCCACGCGCGGCGTGCCGGCCTGACGGTACCAGTTGCGAAATACGGTCAGGTCGCGGCCCGGGTGCAACGCTTGGTACACCGCCTCCATGGCGTTGACGAAGTCATCGCAGGTGACCGCCTGGCCGTCGTGGCGCCGGAAATATTCGTCCATGCCGGCGCGAAAACCGTCCGCACCCAGCAGGGTGTGCTGCATGCGGATGACTTCGGCGCCTTTCTCGTAGACCGTGGCGGTGTAAAAGTTGCCGATCTCCTGGTAGCTGTCTGGACGGATGGGATGCGCCATGGGGCCGGCGTCTTCCGGAAACTGCGCGGCGCGCAGGGCCACCACATCATCGATGCGCTTGACCGCGCGGGCGCTGGCTGCCGCGGCAGGCGGCAGGCCCTGGGCCATCATGTCGGCGCTGAATTCCTGGTCGCGGAAGACGGTCAGCCCTTCCTTGAGGCTGAGCTGGAACCAGTCGCGGCAGGTGACACGATTGCCGGTCCAGTTATGGAAATACTCGTGACCGATGACCGATTCGATGGCCTCGTAGTTGGCGTCGGTGGCGGTCTGGGCATCGGCCAGCACATAGGCCGCATTGAAAATATTCAGGCCCTTGTTTTCCATCGCGCCCATGTTGAAGTCGCGCACCGCGACCACCATGAAGCGATCCAGGTCCAGTTCCAGCCCGAAGCGGGTCTCGTCCCAGTGCAATGCGCGCTCCAGGGATTCCAGGGCCCATTGCGTGCGCGAGGCCGCGCCCGGATCGACGTAGATCTGAAGCAGGACGTCACGCCCCGAGCGGGTGCGCACGGTTTTCTCGCGCAGGTCGAAATTGCCGGCCACCAGCGCAAACAGATAGGAAGGCTTGGGGTGGGGATCTTCCCAGCAGGCCTGACGGCGTCCGTCGGGCAGCTGCGTGGTGTCCAGGAGATTGCCGTTGGACAGCAGCATGGGGTAGCGCGCATCGGCGCGCAGTGTCACCCGGTAGCGCGCCATGACATCGGGGCGGTCGGCAAACCAGGTGATGCGCCGGAAGCCTTCTGCTTCGCATTGCGTGAAGAAACTGCCGCCCGACACGTACAGGCCCATCAGCGTAGAATTGGCCACGGGCCGGCAACGGCTGGAAATTTGCAGCGTGCACCGCGCCGGCAGCCCATGGATGAGCAGGCGCGTCTCATCCAGTTGGTATTGCGAAACCGGCCAGTCCTGGCCATCCACGCGCAGGGAAACCAGTTCCAGCGCTTCGCCGTCGAGTTCCAGTGCCGCGTCGGCGGCGGCTTCGGGGCGCCGTTCCAGGCGCATGGTGCTGCTCACCAGCGTGTTGTCGGGATCCAGATCGAATTCAAGGGCGATGTCGGGAATCGCAAAAGGATAGGGTTGATAGTCCTTGCGATAGACGGTGGGCGACGAGTCAGTGCGCATGAAAACCCTCGAATAAACAATCGGTGAGGCCGTATTGTAGTTGCAGGCGGCGGTGCTGCTACGGTAGGCATCCACCATCGTGGTAAGAAACCTTTTTCAGCCTTATCGGTCGAATTCACGTCGCGGATGGAACTCAAGGGAGTGCGAAGATGAGCAACAAGTTAGGTGCCGCCTTGCAGCGGCCGCTATGGCGCAGGGTGGCGGCGATGTCGTTGGCAGTGGCTGCGATTTCCCTGGCCAGCGGTTGCGCCACTCCTACGGTCGCCGCCCGCGTGACGTCGTTTCAGCAATGGCCGCAAGGCGTCCAGGGGCAGACCTATGGATTCCAGGCTGCTGACGCCTCGCAGGTGAACAATCTCGAATATCAGTCGTTCCAGGACATGGTGAGGGCAGGGATCGGGGTGACCGGATTGGTGGAAGCGCGCGAAGGCCAGAAACCACGGTTCACGGTCAGTTTCACTTATGGCGTGACACAGACGCAGGTCATGGTGCCGCGTCCTTACGATCCTTATTTCTATGGGGGTTACGGCTACGGCCCGCGCTGGCCCGGACCGTGGGGGCCGTTCTGGGGGCCTGACTGGGTGGAAATGCCCGCCGTGGCTTTCAGGAACAACCTCGATCTGCATATCCGCGATATGGAACGAGGCGGTGCCGAGGTATATCGATCGCGCGCCTATATCGTCAGCCAGCAACAGGATCTGCTGCGTGCGATGCCATATCTGGTGCGTGCGATTTTCGATAATTTCCCGGGCAATAATGGTTCCGAACGCGAAGTGGAATTGCCTGCCGGACTATAGCGTCCCTGTTTTGCTCAAGGCAGGTGACTGCCGCAAAAGCAACGGCGCCCATCGGGCGCCGTTGCTTTTTCCGTTATGGAGTTAACGGAGATTACTTAATGAGGAAGTCCTCGCGGCTGACGCCCTTGCTTTCTTCGGCGGCCAGCCAGCGCGGCGCCTTGCCTCGTCCGCTCCAGGTTTCGCCGGTCTGCGGGTGGCGATACTTGGGGGCGACGGCACGCTTGGCCGGCGTTTCGGCGGCGGCCTTGCGGCGCGGCATGCGGGTGGTTTTGCCCGCGCTTCCCATGGCGGCGACGATTTCTTCGGGCGTGATGCTGTAGTCGCGCATCATCTTCACGATGTCGGTGATCACCGGTTTGCGACGGCGCGTTTGCAGGGCTTCGGCGCGCTTCTGGAGGCGGGTGATCTCTTTTTCAATCTTGGCTTGCTGCGCTGCGTAACTCTCTCGGGGCATGTCTGTTTCCTAGTTATGGACTTGGATTCGCCGGTTTACTTGTTATGTTTTAGTTGTTTTTCAATAATACAGAAATTGTCTTCGGTAGTCTGTATTTTCTTCTTCGTGATTCAAAGGATAGTTGTTTCAGACGTGTCCGGAAATGACTATTCATACGTATTTATCAGAAAGTTCTCCTTATGTGGATTTCATTCCGGCTCCGTCTTTCATTGCGCGGGAATCTTGCCTAGGCAGTATGTTTTACATGCATGGGCAGGCGACTTCGGGGATGGCCGCAGGGCATGCGTCATAGGGGAGGGGGGCAGCAGGTTATGCCATCGCCATGCATAAGGGGAAGCGTCCGAGCCATGTTCAGGATCTATTCATATCTGTAATGCGATTAATGCGCCATTGCAGTGCGTGCAACGCAGTGTTCTATTTTGCTTAACCTGGACATTCCATATTCTCGTATTGGTCAGGTCGTATGATGAGTTGCCGCGGACTTAATTGAATACAGCAGTGAATGCTATTGTCATGGCTGCTTGAGATGGCCTCGTTTCAGTGAGGCCCCGAACAGCGGTACGATAGCGGCTGAACGCCGTGCCCTTGCCCTGTAGAAGCAGGCGGGCCGCCGAGTTATCTCAACGGAATTCCATGAAACTGAACGATCCTGCGATTCAATCCCTGGCGACGGCCAAGTCGCTGCTGCTCGACCCCTGGATGCTGACGGAGGCCGATCTGGCCCGGGCCCTCGGTGAGATCTTCACGCACAAGGTCGACTACGCAGACCTGTATTTCCAATACACGCGCAGCGAGGGTTGGAGCCTGGAGGAGGGCATCGTCAAAACGGGCAGTTTCTCCATCGGGCAGGGTGTCGGCGTGCGCGCGATCTGCGGCGAGAAGACCGCCTTTGCCTATTCTGATTCGCTCTCGCCGCAGGCTTTGCTGTCTTCGGCGCAGGCCGTGCGCGGGATTGCCCGGCAGGGCGCAGGCAAGGTGAAGGTGGCTGCGCACCGTCCGGTCGACGACAGCCGCAGTCTCTATGCAAGCATCGATCCGCTGACCACGCTCAGCGCGGCCGACAAGGTGGCCCTGCTGGAACGCCTGGAGCGGATGGCGCGTGCCCGCGATCCACATGTCATACAAGTCATGGCAGGCCTGGGAGCCGAGTATGACGTGGTGCTGGTGGCCGGCAGCGACGGTCGCCTGGCGGCGGATGTGCGGCCCCTGGTGCGCTTGTCGCTGACCGTGATCGCCGAACGCAACGGGCGGCGAGAAATGGGGCATGCCGGCGGCGGCGGGCGCAGTGGCCTGGAGTTTTTTTCCGAAGAGGTGTTGCGCGATTACGTCGAGCGCGCTGTTCACGAGGCCATGGTCAACCTGGAGGCGCGTCCCGCGCCGGCCGGGGAAATGACGGTGGTGCTGGGTTCAGGCTGGCCGGGGATTCTGCTGCACGAGGCCGTCGGCCATGGTCTGGAAGGTGACTTCAACCGCAAGGGGTCCAGCGTGTTTTCCGGGCGGGTGGGGCAGCGGGTGGCCTCCAAGGGCGTCACGGTGATCGACGACGGCACGTTGCCGGGGCGGCGCGGTTCGCTGAACATCGATGACGAAGGCAACGCCACGCAGCGCAATGTGCTGATCGAAGACGGTATCTTGCGCGGCTACATGCAGGACACGCTCAACGCGCGCCTCATGAAAACCCAGGCGACCGGCAATGGCCGGCGCGAATCGTTCGCGCATCTGCCCATGCCTCGTATGACCAATACCTACATGCTGGGCGGCGACAAGGCCCCCGAGGAAATCATCGCGTCGGTGAAAAAAGGCCTGTATGCCGTTAATTTCGGTGGTGGCCAGGTTGATATCACGAGCGGCAAGTTCGTGTTTTCCGCCTCGGAAGCCTACATGATCGAGAACGGCAAGGTGACCTATCCGGTCAAGGGCGCCACGCTCATTGGCAACGGGCCGGACGCCATGACCCGGGTCGACATGATCGGCAACGACATGCGCCTGGATTCCGGCGTCGGCACGTGTGGCAAGGAAGGCCAGAGCGTACCGGTCGGAGTCGGGATGCCGACCTTGCGCATGGAGGGTCTGACCGTGGGCGGCACGGCCTGAGAAGGCTTCCGCTTGCCATCGCGTGGAT
>JAEWJD010000036.1 GCA_023386765.1 Pseudomonadota bacterium
GTGCGCATCGGTCGAGCTGGGCGTCCAGCCCAGCATGTACATGCTGGTGTCGTTGCCGGCCTGCAGCAGGATCTTGCCGAAGTACTTGGATTTGTTCTGCGCCAGCAGGTTGATCTTGATACCCACGCGCGCCAGCATGCCCGCCACCGCCTGGCAGATCTTTTCGTCGTTGACGTAGCGGTCGTTGGGGCAGTCCAGCGTCACGGTAAAGCCCTTGGGGTAGCCCGCCTCGGCCAGCAGCTTCTTGGCCCGCTCGACGTCGGTCTTGGTGGGGGCGCCGTAGGAGTCGTTGTAGCCGTTGACGGAGGTGGCCACCAGCGAGCCCAGCGGCTGGGCCGCGCCGCGCATGATCTTGTCGTTGATGGCCTTGGTGTCGACCGCCAGGACCACGGCTTCGCGCACGCGCGCATCCTTGAATGGATTCTTTCCCTTGACGTCCGAGAACAGCAGTTCGTCGCGGTGCTGGTCCATACCGATGAAGATGGCGCGCGCTTCCGGAGCGGACAGGGGCTTGACGCCCTTGGCATCCTCCAGGCGCTTCCAGTCCTGTACCGGCACCGGTTGCACGATATCCATCTCGCCGGAGATCAGCGCGGCCACGCGGGTCGCTTCCTGGGAGATCGGCTGGAAGATGACATCGTCGACGTTGGTCGGGATGTCCTTGTTCCAGTAGCCGCCGTAGCGCTTGAGTACGGTCTTCACATCGGGCTGGCGCTCGACCAGCATGAAGGGGCCGGTGCCATTGGCATGCAGGTTGGCGTAGTTGCCCTGGTTGTCGCCCTTGACGTTGGTGGCTTCGGTGGTCTTGTTCTTCTCTGACCAGTCCTTGCTCATGATGTAGAGGAAGGTCCACTCGCGCGGAAGGATCGGGTTGGGCGTGGGCGTGGTGACTTCGATGGTGTAGTCATCCACTTTCTTGATGTCTGCGGCCTTGGAGGCATAGGCCTTCATGTCGGAGCCGGGCGTGAGCGCGCGCTTCCAGGAGAAGATCACATCATCGGCGGTGAAGGGCGAACCGTCATGGAATTTGACGCCCTCGCGCAGCTTGAACACCCATTTGTTGGGTTCGGGGTTGGTCCAGCTTTCGGCCAGCAGCGGCACCAGTTTCAGGTCGCCGTCGTAGCCGGCCAGCGTTTCGTAGATATTGCCCTGGAATCCCAGCGTGAAGGTCTCGTTCAGTGCCATCGGGTCCATCGTGGTGGCGTCGCCCTGGTATGACCAGCGCAGCGTCTTGGCCTGGACGGTGCCGCTCAGGGCGGCGGCGCTCAGTGCCAGCGCCATGGCCGAATACTTCAATGCAGATGTGATACGCATAGCCCTCGTACTCCGTGTGATGCGTCAAGCGCGACAGTGACAGGGCCGGCCGCGCACATGGCGGCCGGGTCAGGCGTACAACTCAGAAAGCGGGAAGATCGACAGAAGGGACGTCCGCGGCGTTGCCGCGTGGCGCAAGGTGAACCCTGGCGGAGAACTCTGTGATGACCGGCTCCTTGTCAGGTGGAGCGCGATGATGGCCGCGCCCGTGTGCAAGAACATCTTATAGAGCCGTTTGTTTAAGCGTCAATCGTTTTGGATTGGGGTTATCACTCGGTTTGCGCAGCCTCGCGCGGCGGCTTGCCGGCCGCAGGCGCAGCCAGTATCTGCGTCAGCGCCGCGATCTGCTGCTTGCGTCTTGCGTCGTCCTCGAAGCCGGGCGCAAGCGCCGACCATTGCGGCCGGCTGCGTGCTTCCTGCAGCGCCGCAGGCAGGGTGCCGCTGCGCCACTGTTCGGCCCGGGGCAAGGCGATGGGGGCGCTGGCGGCATGGCCGCGGCGCTCAAGCGCTTCGATCAGTTGCTGCTGGCGCAAGGCCAGCAGGCGCAATACCGGGTCGTCGACGCTCAGCTCGCGATGGCCGCGCAGCCTGTCGGCCACCCGTTTTCCCCAGCGTTCGACGCCTTGCCACAGCCCGCCGGCGGCCGCACCGATCAGGGTGCCCGTGCCCAGGGTCAGGCCGGCCGCCAGCAGATCGACGGCAGCCCCCGCCATGGCGCCGGCGGCGGCGCCCATGCCCATCTGCACCCCCATGTCTTTCAGGGCCTGGGGATGGAAAAGGTCCATGCCGTAGCGCTCGCCGCTCAGGGGCAACGCATCGGGGCGGTAATCGCCGGGATGGAAGTTGTAGAGTGCCAGCAGGGCCTGCACGCAGGCCTGTTCACGTTCACGCACGCGTTCTTGCAGGGCTGCGCCGGCCTGCGCCAAGGCTTGCGCATCGTTGGCACAGGGCAGGCGCAACGCGGCCACGTCGATCAACAGCTCGGCGGACAGCCGGCAGGCCGTCTGGCGGCGCGCCACGCGCGCCTGCGCCAGTGAGGCGGCCATCCGGGTAAGCATGAGCGCATGCGCGTCCAGCAGCACGGCCAGGCGGGCATAGAGCTGCTGCTCGCCATCCAGCGGCGGAGCCACGGTGTCGTATTCGAGCACGGCGTGCAGGCCCAGCCGGGCCATGGCGGTGCGCCACTCGTGGGCCCGGTGGCCGGGCGCGTGCACGAAGTTCAGCACCGGCAAGAGGGGGCGGCCGCAGGCGGCCAGCAGGGCCAGTTCGTCACGATGCTTGCTGAGCACCGGATCGCGGGCGTCGATGACGTACAGGCCGGCATCGCAAGCCAGCAGTTTGCCGAGCACGCGCGCCTCCTGTTCGTAGCGGCCGCGGGCCTCCGGCGTATCGAGCAGGCGCTGGATGCGCGCCGGCCCATCCAGCCTTTCGCTGGCCGGAGCCACCAGGTCGAGGTACTCCAGCAGGGCCACGCTGTCTTCCATGCCGGGCGTATCGAACCATTCGATTTCGCCTTCGCCTGACAGGCGCAAGACGGCCCCTTGCACATGCCGGGTGGTTCCGGCTTCGTCGGCCACCTGGCCGAAGTCGGGGTCGCGCGTAAGCGTGCGCAAGAGCGAAGTCTTGCCGGTATTGCTGTGGCCGACGACGGCGATGCGCAGGCGTTCAGTCATGTTCGCCCCCTTGCAGCCAGTCCAGCGGGGGCTGTTCGTTTTCGTCGATGGCCTGGGCCGGCAGGCCGGCGGCCTGCAGCCGTTCACGCCATTGCGGGCGTCGTTCGCCCGGGCCGCTGAGCCAGATGCGCATCTGGCCGGCGTGGCTGGCCAGGGCGGCGATCAGCGACAGCGACCCGCGGTCCGGTGTCTGGCCGGCATCGCACACCAGCAGCAGGCGCGAGGCCGGCTCGGCGGCCAGCGCATCAAGCAGGGCATTGCGTTCTGCGCGGCTGTCCAGGTTGCCGGCGTCAAAGACGCGGTCTGCGGGCACGGCCGGGCGCGTGTGGTCCGGTGCGAGTTCCAGGCTGGCATAGACGGGCCGACCGCCGGGCGTGCCGCGTGCGTCGATCACGGGATGGCGCAGGGGTTCGGCTGGACGATCCACCCCACCTGCCTGCGCGGCCGGCGCGAGGCGTTCGCGCAGCACGGCGTAGCCGGGCAGCCCGGGATCGATAACCAGGCGGGCCAGCGCGCGTGCGCTCATGACGAGGCAGCCGAAGGCGGCCAGCAGGCGCGGCACGATGCCCCAGCACACCAGCATGCCCAGCAACCAGACGGACCATTGCACCTGGGCCGCGGCGGGTAACGCCTGCTGGCCGTCGCTGGCGCGCACCATGGCCGGATCGGGCAGCGTGAAACCGAACTGGGCCGGTAGCCAGCCGGCCCAGGCGGTCAGGCGCACGAAGGTCTCCGGCGGCAGCAGTGTGGTGGCCCAGATGAATTGATAGCTGGCGGTCGAGAGCATGATCAGCAGCGTGGTGAGCGCCGCGCACAGGGTAGCCAGCCACAGCAGGTGGCTGATTGCCCCCAGCAGCCAGCGCAGGGCCCCGGCGCGGGCCAGCAGATTCAGCAGGGCCTGGGGGATGAGGGCGGCATCCGGCCCGCGCGCGAGCTTGCGCGTGGTCCACAGCCACAGCCGCCCCAGGCCGGTGGCGCGTGTCCCGGGCAGCAGAAAGCTGGCCAGCCAGAGCAGGAACATCAGGCCGTGCAGGCCCAGCAGGGCACCCAGCGCCCACAGCACATTGACGGGCCGGCTGCCGTCGCCCAGCGCGCCGTAGGCGGTGGCCGCCCCGGCCAGCAGCACGACGGCCATCATGATGAGCAGCGCCAGCACGGCGCCCTGGCGCCAACTGGCCAGCAACCGGTCCAGGCCCTCGCGCTGCGCGAGCAGGCCGGCGCGCTGCAGCACGCGGTCTGCGAAGCTGCCCTCAGCCTGGCGCAGGCGCCGGACTTCGTTCTGATCCTGCAACGGCCCCCAGTGTTCTTCGCGCAGGCGCAGCGTTTCGGCCAGCCAGTGGGCCGTCAAACCGTTGGGCGGCCTGCTCATGCGCAGGCCTTGCCGCAGCGGCGGGATGAGGGGCGGAATGCGAGGGCCATATCGTCTCCCGGCGGGGCGGCGATCCCCGCCCTGGTGCAGTCTTCGGGGCTGCGCCATTGTAGACCGCAGCGCAGGGCTGCCCGCGCCGGATCAGCCGTGTTGCAGCCAGCGCCGGTAGGCCCCTGGCGTCACGCCCGTGGTCTGGCGAAAGCGGCGGCTCAGGTGGCTGGCGTTGCCAAAGCCGGTGCGCTGGGCGATCGCGGCCAGGTCCAGCTTGCCCGAAGCCAGCAGCCCGCGCGCATGGTCGATGCGCCGTTGCTGCACCCAGGCGTGAGGGGTCAGCCCGAAGGAGACCGGGAACATGTGCGCGAAGTGATAGGTCGACAGGGCTGCTACGCCGGCCAGCTCATCCAGGCTGAGCGCCGTGTGCAGGTGGCTGTCGATATAGTCGCGCACGCGCCGACGCACCGCCGGCGCCAGCCCGCCGCGCGGCCGGGCGCTGCGCCGCGTTTCGGTGCCGCTGCTCAGCAGGTGGTGCAGCATCTGTTCGGCCGCACTGCTGGCGGCCAGCCGCTGGGCCGGTTCGGACCAGTCCAGCGCCAGCAGCTGGCGGCTGGCGCGCGTCAGCTCGGGTGCCTGGACATAGGTCTGGTCGCGCACCTGCAGGCTGCGTGGTTCGCGATCCAGGCGCAGCACGGTTTCGCGTGCCAGCCGTTCGGGTGCGATGTACAGATGCATGAAGCGCACGCGGCCGGTCATGTTCCAGCTTGAACGATGCTCATCGGGCAGCACGCAGAACTTGCCCGCGCCGCCGAAACCGTCGCAGCCGATGCGAAAGGACTGCTCGCCGCCTTGCAGATAAAGCGATACGGTATGGTGGCCCGGCGCTTCGTAGCCGATCACCTCGCGTTGCTCGCGTTCCCATTGGGCGACTGCCAGGCCTTCGCCCAGGAGCGTGGCGCGGTTCAGGGTCGCTGTGGTGGCCGCCAGGGTGCGAAAGACCGCAAAGGCGGAAAGGTCGGGCGCAGTCATGAGACTAGCGATGCTAAGCCATCCCGCAGGCAGTGGCGAGCCGGCCGCCGCCCGGGCGTGGCAAAAACGCAAGATCCGGCAACTTCGGCGCGCCGTCCGGGGCCACACTGCGGCCTGCCGCCCGTTCCTGCGGGCTTGACCGGGCCGACGCCGTGACCGCTTTTCTGTACCTGTTGACCGTCTTGATCTGGGGTAGCACCTGGATTGCCATCACGTTGCAACTCGGGGTGGTGGCCATCCCGGTGTCCATTTTCTACCGCTTCGCCCTGGCCGGGCTGCTGTTGTTTGTCGCCATGTGGCTGAGCGGCCGGCTGCAACGCCTGGACCGGCGCGGCCATCTATTGTGTCTGGGCCAGGGACTGTGTCTGTTTTGCCTGAATTTCCTGTGTTTCTACGCGGCCACGCGCTGGATACCGAGCGGCCTGGTGTCGGTGGTGTTCTCGGCCTCCACCATCTGGAACGCGCTCAATGCGCGGCTCTGGTTCGGCACGCCGATATCGTCGCGCGTGCTGGGGGGCGGTGCGCTCGGGCTGGCCGGGCTGGTGATGCTGTTCTGGTCCGAGCTGGCCGGGCGCGAAGCCAGCCACGAAACCCTGCTCGGTCTGGGGCTGGCGCTGGTGGGCACGCTGTGTTTCTCTACCGGCAATATGCTCTCGTCGGCGCAGCAGCGAGCAGGCATCGGCCCGGGTAGCGGCAACGCCTACAGCATGTTGTACGGCGCACTCATCCTGTTGATGGGCTGCCTGGTGAGCGGGCAGCCGTTCGATTTCGACCCGTCCTGGGCCTATACCGGCGCCCTGCTGTACTTGTCCATCATCGGTTCGGTGGTGGGATTCACGGCCTATCTGACCCTGGTCGGGCGCATGGGGCCGGCGCGTGCAGCCTACTGCACGGTATTGTTCCCGGTGGTGGCGCTGTCGATCTCGACCTACGCCGAAGGCTATCAATGGACCTGGGCCAGCATTGGGGGCCTGGCGCTGGTCATGGCGGGCAATGTCCTGGTGTTCGCACGCCGGCGTGTGCGCCCGGCTTGAAACGGTAAACGGCCAGGGCCGCCTGCAAAAAGAAAAGCCCGCGCAATGCGCGGGCTTCTCGAATTTGGCTCCCCGAGCTGGGCTCGAACCAGCGACCTGCGGATTAACAGTCCGTCGCTCTACCGACTGAGCTATCGGGGAAAAGGTAGAGGGGCGCAATTATGCATCAAAATAATCCGCCCTGCAAATGGCGGGCCGCGCCGCTATGATGGACGGCCACGCTGCTATGGAGAATCCAGGATCATGTTGCCGACGTTGCATCAACAAAGGGATGCGCTGCGCCAAGGGCGCGTGACCTCGCTTTCGCTGACCGAGGCCGCGCTGGCGCGCGCCCAGGATGAGGCTGGCGAGGGCGCCCGTGTCTTCACCCGGCTGTATGCCGAGGCGGCGCTGGCCGAGGCGCGTGCCGCCGATCTGCTGCGCGCCGCCGGCATCGAGCGTTCCGCCATCGACGGCTTGCCCATCAGCATCAAGGACCTGTTCGATGTCGCTGGCGAGCCGACCCTTTCGGGCTCGGTAGCGCGCCAGGCCGAAGCGCCGGCCGGCACCGATGCCGAGGTCGTGCGACGCCTGCGTGCGGCAGGCGCCGTCATCGTGGGCAAGACCAATATGTCCGAGTTCGCCTACTCGGGCCTGGGCCTGAACCCGCATTACGGTACGCCGGCCAACCCCTGGGACCGCGCCAGCGGCCGCATCCCCGGCGGATCTTCCTCGGGCGCGGCGGTGTCGGTGAGCGACGGCATGGCGCTGGCGGCGATCGGCTCGGACACCGGGGGGTCGGTGCGCATTCCCGCGGCCCTGTGCGGACTGACCGGTTTCAAGCCCAGCGCGCAGCGTGTCTCCATGCAGGGCGTGCTGCCGCTGTCGGCCAGTCTGGATTCCATCGGCCCGCTGGCCGCCACGGTGCGTTGCTGCATCACGCTGGATGCCATCCTGTCGGGCGAGGCCGGCGACGCCATCCAGGCCCTGCCGCTGGCCGGCCTGCGTCTGGCGGTGCCCGTTACCGTTGCACTCGATGACCTCGATGCCGAGGTGGCGCAGGCTTTCGATGCGGCGCTGGCGCGCCTGTCGGGGGCCGGGGTGCGCATCGAGACGCTGGCCATCCCCGAGTTCGCCGAGCTGGCCGATATCAATGCCCAGGGAGGTTTCACGGCCGCCGAGGCCTATGCCTGGCACCGTGAACTGCTGCAACGCCAGGGCGACCGCTACGATCCGCGCGTGCGCACGCGCATCCTGCGCGGACAGGCGATATCGGCGGCCGACTATCTTGATCTGCTGCAACGCCGCCGCGACTGGATCGCGGCCGTGCAGGCGCGGATTGCGCCCTTTGACGCCCTGGTGATGCCGACCACTGCCGGGATCGCGCCGCTGATCGCGCCGCTGGCAGCCGATGACGCGTTGTTTGCCACGACCAACATGCGCATGCTGCGCAACTGCACTTTCATTAATTTCCTCGATGGTGGCGCGCTCTCGCTGCCCTGCCACGCGCCGGGCAGCGCCCCGGTGGGCCTGATGCTGGCCGGTGCCAATGGCAGCGACCCCCGCCTGCTGGCCATCGGCCTGGCCGTGGAGGCGGCGCTGGCGACATGAGCGCAGGGCCGCCCGGGCAAAACCCGGGCGCCTGCGGTCACCGTTGATGCCACCCTGCGCCTGAGCCCCCGGAATGTCGTCAGGCCGCAACTCTGTACGCCGGCGGCATAAAAAAATCTGGGTCGTCAGGCGGCCTTCCTCTATGCTCTGCGCTGACCGGCCGCTGCCATGCCGTGCATGGCGGTCTGTGCACCGGACGTTGCGGCCCACTCGCGCCGCGGGCGTCCCGGCGGACCGATTCGCGCCCAGGCTGCCCAGGCCTGTTGCGCGCTGTGGCCAGGCATCCGCCTGGCGCCAGCCCGGTCATCCCGATTCCGTACCGCAGGCGCACCGCATGACCCATCCCCCTGTTGACTCCCTCGGCGAGGCACTGCTTCGTGCCGCGCAGCTGATCGAGGCCGCCTCCAGCCTGCTGGTCGTGGCCGGTGCCGGCATGGGCATCGATTCCGGACTGCCGGATTTCCGCAGCCCCCAGGGGTTCTGGCGTGCCTATCCGGCGCTGGGCCGGCAGAACCTGAGTTTTGCCGAGATCGCGTCGCCCGAGGCCTTCCGGCGTGACCCGCAACTGGCCTGGGGTTTCTATGGCCACCGGCTGGCGCTCTACCGGGCCACCCGTGCGCATGCCGGTTTCGGGATGCTGCGCGGCTGGATGCAGGCTCGGCCGATGGGCGGCGCGGTCTTCACCAGCAACGTTGACGGCCATTTCCAACAGGCAGGTTTCGATGCGCAGCAACTGGTCGAGTGCCATGGCTCGCTGCACCGTCTGCAATGCCTGGAGCCTTGCTGCAACGAAACCTGGCCGGCCGATGGCTTCCTGCCCCGGATCGACGACGTCCAAGGCGTGCTGCTGAACGAACCGCCGCGCTGCCCCTACTGCGGCGGGCTGGCGCGGCCCAACGTTTACATGTTCAACGATCACGACTGGCAGGAACAGCCCACGCGCCAGCAGTACGAGCATCTCTTGCGCTGGCTGCGCTTGATCGAGGGGCTGGTGATCCTGGACATCGGCGCCGGCACTGCCATCCCCACTGCGCGCGCCTTCTCACATCGTATTGCCGCCGAATTCGGCGCCGCCATCATCCGCATCAATCCCGCCGAACCCCAGGTGCCCGATCCGGCGCGTGACGTCTCCCTGCCCCTGGCCGCCCTGCCCGCGCTGACCGCCATTGCGCAGCGCCTGGCACCGGGTTAGCACGCCAGGTCGGCGTGCAGCGGCCGGCGCAGGTTTGCGCCCCGGCCGGCCTGACCTCCCCGGATGCCTCCGGTTTACTGGGGCTGTACCCCGGCCTGTTCGATCACCGCTCGCCATTTGGCGATTTCGGATTCCAGATAGTCCCGGTAGGCCTGGGGCGTGCCGCCATACGGCTCGGCGCCCGTGGCGCGCAGTTTGGCCACGAAATCCTCCTGCTTGAGCAAGGCGTTGGCTGCCGCGTTGAGCCGCTCCACGATGACCGGCGAGGTACCCGCTGGCACCATGATGCCGTTCCATGCCGTGATCTCGAACCCGGGCAGCTCGGCCACCTCGCTGATGGTGGGCACTTCCGGCATCAGCGGTGAGCGTTGCAGCGAGGCGATCGCCAGCGGCAGCAGCCGTTTGTCGTGGATGAAGGGCAAGAGCGTGTTCTGCGTCGTGAAGAACATCTGCGTAGCGCCAGAGACCAGATCCACCAGGGCGGGGGCGGTGCCCTTGTACGGGACATGCTCCAGGTTGATGTTCAGCTGCGTGGCCAGCAATGCGCTGGCGAGGTGGTCGATGGTGCCCGCGCCGGATGAGGCGTAGTTGAGCTTCCTGGGTTTGGCGCGCGCCAGCTCGATGAACTCCTCGAAGGTGGTGGCGCCGATGCTCGGATTCACCGCTACCACCAGGGGAACGCCTGCCGTGCGTATGACGGGCTGGAAGTCCTTCAGGGGGTCATATCTCGCGGAGGTGTAGAGCATGGCCGCGAGCACCAGCGATGAGGTGTTGTACAGAATCGTGTAGCCATCGGGCGCGGCCGACAGAACGGCGTTCGAGGCGATGATGCTGCCGGCGCCGGGGCGGTTCTCGACAATGATCGGTTGTCCCAGTTGATCCGCCATGCCTTGTGCGAAAAGACGCGCGTTGACATCGGTGGGGCCACCTGCGGGAAAACCGAGGATCATGCGTATCGGTCTGTTGGGATACTTTTCTGCGCCGTGTGCCACGGGGATGGACGCGAGCATTGCCATCGCCGCCACGGATGTCAGGGCACGAGCGAGTGCACGAAAATTCGGCATTGTTGTCTCCTATTTATGGTCGTTGTTCTGCAACTCGGAAAGAATCTCCTCGGTGTGCTCGCCAAGCGTCGGCGCGGGTCGCCGGGTCGCTGTGGGTGTTGCCGACCAGCGGCCCAGAGGGGCCATGTCGCGGATGGGGCCTTCGGTCGGATGATGCAGGGTGCGAAAGAAGCCGGTTGCCTTCAGGTGCGGATCGTCCATCAGGGATTCCAGCGTATGGAGTGGCATGACGGGAATGTCTGCCGCATCCAGCGCTTGCAACCAGTAGGCGGTCGGGTGGCGTTTGAGCGCATCGCTGACGTCGGCGTACAGCGCTGCAATATGCAGCGTGCGCGAGGCGATCGAGGCCAGGCGGGGATCGTTCTGAACGCGTTCGGGCTGGCCGATGAGCGTGAAAAAGGACTTCCAGTGGCGATCGGTGTAGACCAGTGCGCAGACGAAACCGTCGCTGGTCGGGTAGGCCTGGCGTGACGCGGCCAGCAGCCTCGGGTAGCCCGCCGGTGCGATGGCGGGCTCGTAGGTCAGGCCCGACATGTGTTCGCTCAGCACATAGGGCACCATGGTCTCGAACATGGGCACTTCGATGCACTGTCCTTGGCCGGTGCGCAAGCGGTGGACCAGGGCGGCAGTGATGGCGGTGGCGGCGGCCTGGCCGACGATGCGGTCCACGATGGCCAGCGGGATGTAGCGCGGCACGCCGTCGCCGACCTGTGCAATGAGCGTCGGAATGGCGCAGGCCGCCTGGATCATGTCGTCGTAGGCGGCGCGATTGGCGTAGGGGCCGTCGCTGCCATAGCCGACCAGGGACAGATAGATGAGATCCGGCTTGAGCCGGGTGAGCGCATCAGCAGATAAGCCCAGTCTGCGCAGTGCCGCGGGCCGCACGTTGCTCACGAACACGTCGGCGCTGCGGATCAGGGCATGGAAGGCCTCGCGATCGCTGTCTGTCTTGAGGTCCAGCACGACGCTGCGCTTGTTCCGGTTGGTATGCAGGAAGCCCGCGCTCATGCCGGGGTTCTTCATCGGGCCGAGGTGGCGAACGGTGTCGCCTTCAGGCGATTCGACCTTGATGACGTCGGCTCCCAGGTCGCCGAGAATCTGGGTGGCGAACGGCCCCATCAGGACATTGGTCAGGTCGACAATGCGCAAGCCTTGCAGCGGACCGGCCATCTCAGCCTTCTCCTTGCGCAGCCGCGCGTACGAAGGCCGCTGCAGGCATGGAGCCGCGCAGTGCCTCGCGTCCCACCACCTGATGCCAGTAGTCTTCGGAGCCGTGCGCCATGCGCCACTCATGCAGGCGTCGGGTGAATAGCTGCAGGTCGTATTCCTCGGTGATGCCGATGGCGCCATGGATCGAATGGGCGATCGCGCTGATGACCGGCACGGCCTCGCTGCTGCGCGCCTTGGCGATGGCTCCCTGCAGTAACGTGGGCAGGCGTGTTGTCGCCCAGGCGGACTGGGCTGCCATCCGCGCCGAGGCGAGCTGCTCGGCCATGACGGCCAGTTGATGCTGGATGGCCTGGAACTTGCCGATCGATCGGCCGAACTGGACGCGGTCATTGCCATAGGCGAGCGTCATCTGGAAAACCCGCTCCATTGCGCCCGCCAGCAAGGCGGCGTGCAGCGCCGCAGCAAAGGCCGCAAAGCCGGTGTCGGGCCGGGCAAAGCGCGCGAGGGCCGGCTGGGACTCCCATCGCAGGGTGGCACATTGGCTGTGCCCTGGCGCGATGCTCAAGCGCAGCGCCGGGGCGCAGGGCAGCAGCCACAGACTGTCGTCATGCTCGGCGAGGACGAAGTCAGCGATGGTCCCGAAGGGAACCGCCGGGCAGCTCAGGCGTCCGTCGGGCGCGATGCGCAATGCGGGGGCCAGCGTGATCAGGCCAGCAGGGGCGGCACCGTCCGGCAGGAAAGCCTGCGCGGCGATGGACTGGCCGACGGGCAATGGAACGGCGTAGCGTCCGAGCAGCTCGAACACCGGGAACAGGTCTTGTGGGCAAGCCGCGGCCCCGCCCCGTTCCTCGGGTGTCAGCAATTGGAGAAACCCGGCCTCGGCGATGCGCTGCCACAGAGGCAGGCCATCCCCACCGGCTTCGATGGCGCGCACATCGGCGGGCGCGGCATGATCTCGAAGAATCGCTTCAAGTGCGTCGGCAAACATGTCAGGCATTCCTTTCGTGGTTAACGCAGGCCCAGACCGCGCGCGATCATGCCGCGCAGGATCTCGCGTGTTCCGCCACGCAGTGAAAAGGTGGGCGCGACCTGGCTCACATAGGCGGCGGCCCGCAGCAAGTCCATATCGACATCGTTGGCGGGATCATCGGCCAGCAGCCCTTCGATGACGGCGGGAATGGCCTGTTCGAATTCGGTGCCGATGTCCTTCACCAGGGCCGCCTCGACTACCGGGCTGGCGCCGTTGGCAAGTTGCGCGGCGACGGCGATCGACAGCTGGCGCAGTGCGAAAAGCTGGGTCAGGAATCGCCCCACGACTGCCTCGTATCGCGCACGGTCGGAGCGGCCGGATAGCGATGCCATCCATCGATCCAGCAGGACAATGCTGGAATAGATGCGTTCGGGTCCGCTGCGCTCGAAGGCCAGCTCAGCGGTCACCTGTTCCCAGCCAGCGCCTTCGCTGCCGATCAGGGCGTCGTCGGCCAGCGCGACATCATCGAAGAAGACTTCCGAAAAATGCGCGTCACCCGCCAGGTCGACGATGGGCCGGACCGTTACGCCGGGCAGGCGCAAGTCGATAATGAGCTGCGACAGCCCTCTGTGCCGGTCCTCGGGCGAGCCGGACGTCCGTAGCAAGGCGATCATGTAGTCGCAGTGCTGGGCATGGGTCGTCCATATCTTTCTGCCATTCAGGCGCCACCCGCCGCCTTCTGCCCGGGTCGCGCGGGTGGTCACGCTGGCCAGATCCGAGCCGGCATTGGGTTCGCTCATGCCGATGCAGAAAAAGGCGCGAGCCGAGCAGATGCGCGGCAGGAAGAAGTCCTTCTGCGCCTCGGTGCCATACCTCAGGATGAGCGGCCCGCTTTGCCGGTCGGCAATCCAGTGCGCCGATACCGGCGCGCCCGAGGCGAGGAGTTCCTCCACCAGCACGAAGCGATGGAACACGCTCAGGTCGGCGCCGCCGTAGCGCCGGGGCAGCGTGGTGCCGACCCAACCGCGTGCGGCAAGTTGCCTGCTGAATGCGCTGTCGAATCCCATCCAGGAGCGCGCCCGTGCATCCGCACTGCGTGCCGGAAGATGGCGGTCGAGAAATGCACGGACTTCCGTTCTGAATTGCTCGGCATCGGAGGGGATGCTGGCGATGGCAAGGGAGGCGAGCAGACTGCTCATACTGCTGCCTCCTTGAGGGTTGCGGTCTGCGCCACAGGAATGGTTGGCATGAGAGACACCGGATCTGACAGGAGGCCTAAGGCTAAGGGGATCGCTGGAATGCAGTCCAATATCGTTTTGTCGGTTTCCGATACTCAACTCGTATCCTGGCTCAACGTTTTCCCCTAGTTACCTTGGTGCGCGCGGGTTTGCCGGGTTGATACCAAGTCGGTATCGTTTTTGTTGAGTTCGATATTGGACGACGCTTCCAGCCTCACGCTACGCTCGATGTGACTTCACTTTCGGGGGGTATCGATGTCAGCATTCCTCAAGTACGAGCAGCATGAGCACGTCGTCACGCTCACCATGAACGAGCCGCAACGGCGCAATCCCTTGACGGGTAACAGCGCCGTGCCCGAGTTTCTGGCGGCCATCTCCCGGATCGAAGCGGATCCCGGCGTGCGTGCCGTGATCATCACCGGCGCAGGGCCGGCGTTCTGCGCCGGCGGCGATGTCAAAGCGATGCAGCAGCAGGCCAGTGGCGAGCGCGAGGGCTTGCAGATCCGCCAGGAGTACCGCAGCGGCATCCAGAAGCTGCCCTTGGCGCTGTTCAACCTGGAGGTGCCGCTGATCGCCGCCATCAATGGCCCGGCGATCGGTGCGGGGCTGGATCTGGCCTGCATGTGCGATATTCGCATTGCGGCGTCCAGCGCCACGTTTGCCGAGAGCTTCGTCAAGCTCGGGATCATTCCTGGCGATGGCGGGGCCTGGTTGTTGCCGCGCATCGTCGGGTTGTCACGAGCCAGCGAAATGTCGTTTACCGGCATGACCCTGGACGCCGATACGGCCCTGCAGTGGGGGCTGGTCTCGCGGGTGGTGGCGCCGCAGGACGTGCTCGGCGCGGCCATGGATATTGCGGCGAAAATCGTCGCCAATCCCCCCTATGCCGTCAGGCTGACCAAACGATTGCTGCGCGAAGGTCTGCATACGCGGCTTGATACGTTGCTGGAGATGTCGGCGGCGTTTCAGGCTCTTTCACATCAAACGGCCGAGCATCGCGAGGCCGTGACCGCATTCATCGAGCGCCGCAAACCGGTTTTTTCGCAGGCGCATAGCGATTGATGCGGACCACCTGGGGCCACAGGCATGGACCTTCGGCGTATCCGCCATTTTGTCGTCGTCGCTGAAACCCTGAACTTCCGCCGGGCGGCGGAAAGGCTGCACATGGCGCAGCCGCCCCTGACGGTGTCGATCCAGAAGTTCGAAGCCGAGCTGGGCGTCAAACTCTTTAATCGCGGCCCGGGCGGCATTGCCCTGACCCCGTCGGGGCATGCGGCGCTTGGCGAGGCGCGCAAGCTGTTGTTCCACGGCGCGCAGCTTGTCGAGGTCGCCCGCAGCGCCTCCGAAGGCACGGGCGGCACCTTGTCGATCGGTTTCGTGGGGTCGGCCAGCTATGGCTTGCTGCAGCGCTTGATTCCGGTGTTCCGGGCCCGCTACCCCGGGGTGGAGCTCGGCTTGCGGGAGATGACTTCCACGCGCATCGTGGAGTCGGTCGATGGCGGTGAACTGGATATCGGCATCATCCGGATGCCGTTGCTGCAGGACACGCTGGGATGCCTCGTGCCGCTTGAGGAGGATCGCTTCGTCCTGGCCATCCCCCGCTCCAATGAGCTGTCCAAGCAGTCCAATGTGAAGCTCGCCTCGCTGAGCGAGGAGCGCTTCGTGATGTACGCCGCCGGCCAGGCCATGGGCTTGCGCGCGGCGGCGATGCTGGCGTGCCAGCGCGCCGGTTTCGTGCCCCGCATCACCCAGGAGGCCGTGCAGATCCAGACCCTGTTGTCGCTGGTTGAAAGCGGGCTTGGGGTGGCGTTGGTGCCATCGGTGATGGAGCGTTTCCAGAGCTCCAGAATTGTCTACCGCCATCTGTCGGACCCGCCCGAGACGGCGCAGATCGGCCTGTCGCTGCTGTATCGCCCGGACCGCGAAAGCGTCGCGGCCCATAATTTCCGGCTGATTGCCTGCCGGGTACTGCAGCCCGCCGAGGCCACTGCCATGCCGCGATGAGTCGGAGCGTCCGCGGTTTATGCGGCGATGCGCACAAAAAACCCGCATAGCGGCGTGCGCCCTGGAACGTTCGAGCGGCCAGTCTCGGCTGCATTTGTTTTAACAGCGCAGTCATTCTGTGCGGAGGATCACCAGGGATGCAAGTGGGTGTTTCATCCTCGGCCCTGTTGGCGCAGCTCGAATACCCGAGTGTTCGCCTGGTAGCAGCGCATCTTGCGCAGCTCATACGAATGGTGGGGGCGCAGGACCAGGGCTTTCAGGATGCGGGTGCGTTGGGCCTCGCCGCTGGTGGATTTATCCGGCATGGCCCCCCCCTGCAAGCGCCACGCTGAACCGATCCAGCGCATGTTTTGCCAGGGCGTAGCCCTCTTTGTGATCGCCCGCACCGTGCATGGCCGTGCTGGCCAAGTATTGGGCGGCGACCAGCAGAGAGCGCCGGGGTGCGTCCAGGCGACCACGTTGGCCTGACCCGATACCGACGGTCTTGTTTACCAATCGGTTGATATTGAGGTGCGCGTATTTGGCATTGGCCGACTGCCCGGCCAGGGCGCTGATTTCGTCGTGCAGTGCGTGATAGGTCGGCAGGTACTCGGTGCGGGTCATGTCCTGCGCTTGGCGAGCCTCGCTGAAGGCTTTGATCAAACGCACCTTAAGCGCCCGCACGGTGGCCGTGTTCCGGCTGTAGGTCAGCAGCAGATACGCCTGATCTTCGTTCAGCATGGCGTATTTTTCCGGCTGTCCGCGCACCTGTGTTTCTCCGGTTTGAAAGCGGAGTATTCCCAGCTCGCGGAAGTCGCTGATATAGCGGGTCAGCAGCTCACGCACATGCTGGTGCGTATTGGCCAGGTGCTGGGCTAGTACGCGGCTATCAATGCGCGGTTCGTCCTTGACCTTGTGCAAGGTCAGCGCGGTATCATCTGCGTTGGTCGTCGGGGTCGCGCTCTTGCCGGAGTCGCGGCCCATTTCTTTGGTGGTCGTCGCCATGTGTCAGCCCTCCATTGCGGGGGCGTTGGCAGCCTGCCATGCGACAGGATCAGCCAGCCATGCACGAACGTCGGCCACCGGCCAGGCGCTCACACGCGGCGACAGCTTGACGGGTTTCGGGAATCGCCCTTGCGCGGCCCAGGCCCAGATAGTGGACTTGGCCACACCGCAAACCGCCGATGCAATCGGCAGGCGCACAGAGCCCGTAGCGGGTAGTGCGGCGGTGTAGGTTTCGGTGGTGTGTACCGGCTTAGTAGACGGTGCGGTACGACCCGGTTTGGTGATGGCGGTTTGCATCGCTGCTGCGCTCCTGTTAGGTGGTGACAGGAGGCAGAGTGCGGGCTTAGGGTGGGCCTAGGGCAACACCCTTAGGGCGGAGGGTGATGGTCACAATTGACCCTATGGGTTGCTGAAACCCGCGTGAATGTTGAGTTTTGACCCTTAGGGTCAGCCGTCTATTTTCCTCTGCTGAATGGCATTGCTATGCGATCTACTGCGTAAGCAGTCGGTCTTTTTAGGTCGCTATCCTGTTGCATAATCCACTCCACTATCTGCTCTTTCGGGGGGCGCATATCGGGATCTCTGTAATCCCGTTCCGTGCTCAGAAATTCCTTTTGTACTGCTGAAACCATTCTTAACAGTGGGGTTTCGTACACGAAAGACAAATTGCTTTTCTGAGTCTGTTGTTGGGCTGGGGATATGACTTCTATCGTAGCCGCCTCAGGTTGCATACGCACCAACTCAGCCTTGAGGCGCTCGACTTCCCCTCTCGTTTCACATAATTGCTGCACTAAGTCAGCATTGCGCTGCTGTAGTTCTGAATCGTTCAGTCTTATCGCTGGCTCAAACTTCCAGGGCAGCGGCCTGCTGATTTGCAACTCATCGCACCAATAGCAAAATTCTTTTGCGTCGATAAGAGATCGAATCGTGTCATCTACTCGTGTTTCAAAAACTTGGAGCCTGCCCATGTCGATTGCCTCGTTCAGCAAGGCGCTGTACATCTCGTAGTCGGGGACATTCATGCCGTAGCCCGTTACTGAGTGCGCTTCAGAAAATGGGTCAACGTTTGCTAGTGCGCAGGCGGCTTCGAATTGACCCAATCGTCGGCGAAGGGAGAGTGTTAGTTTCCAGCCCGGCATCTGCGTCAATGGCTCTGAAACAGAGCGACATTTTTCTTGCTGTTGAAAATCTATGGTAAGCCCGTGTTTTCCAAGCGTTTTTAGGATGTCTTCTTTGCGAAACCCGATGCTGTCAAAATCAGAATGGTATGTCATACGGGTCTCCGTCGAAGGAGCTAGTATTTACAACATGATTGAGTAGCTCCATCGCCTTGACTCCACTTCCCGAAGAAATCGTTGTGATTCCACCTAGTCGGCTGTACTGAGCCCAATCAATAGTGCGCCGCTCAGCCGCTAAAACTTGTGCCAAAGCCGTTGCGGCTTCTGCCAAAGAGCAGCCATCACCTTGTTGTGTCATTGCTTCCAGCAATTCATGCAGACTTATAAAGTCCGCTCGCTGGGATGCGAGAAAATCCTTAACTGCTGACATTTACGCATCGCCCTATGCGTCGCCCAATAGAAATAGGTGCCAGCACCAAGCCGGTGGACACTCCGGCCTTTCGGGGATCAGCCTAGGTGCTGGCGTAAGTCGATACCACCCTGTATGGATCTAGATTCTACTGTACGTATGGACAGGTTATCCACAGGCTGACTAGAACGCCAGCAGCTATAAGGCGCCCTGGTTAATTTTTACTTGTGACCTGTTATGCCTCACCCCTGCCTTTGCAGGGGCACCACGTTACCGTCCACGCGCAGCACATCCAGGTAATTGGCCCAAGCCTGCATCATGGCGCGGCGCTCTTTGATGAACTTGGTTCGGTTGTAGGCCGCGCCTAGGGCGTCCGGCACCTTGTGGGCTAGCTGGTGCTTGATTACCTCTGGCTTGTGGTTCAGTTCTTCGTGCAGGATGGTTCGCGCCATCGCCCGGAAGCCGTGCCCGGTGATCTCGGTACGGGTGTCGTAGCCCATGCGGCGCAAGGCGGCATTGATGGCCGCACCGCTCATGGGGCGTTCATGGCCACGCGCTCCCGGAAAGACATAGCGCCACTCGGCTCGTTCCTGGTCAATATCTGCCCATTCGGCAGTGCGCAGCTCGCCAGGGCGGACAAAGAGCATAGGAGCCAGGCGCAAGGCGCACAGCACCGGGAAGGTGCCAGAAAAGGCGCTGATAGCCCGCAGCAACTCCCCTATCTCGGCGGGCTTGATGATTGCCGCAAAGTGGGTTGTCTCGGTGGGCGGAATTGCGCCTATCAGGTCGCGGGTCGGCCTTGCAATGGCCCTCTTTGATGGCGTACCGGAAAACCATGCTGATCTTGCTTCACACCTTATGGGCGGTGTGGCGTGCTCCTCTGCTGTCTATGCGGCACAGCACGGCCAGGATCTCAGGGGCGTCTATCTCGGTAATAGGCCGCCATCCCAGCCAGGGGAGCACGTCGTTTCGCATCCGGGCCAGGGCGTGGGCATAGGTGCTCGTGCTGACAGTCTGTTGATGTTCAGCCAGCCAGCCAGGCCCGCGCCACGGCCTCAAGCGAGTTTGCCGCCGCCAGCCGGGCCGCCCGCTTGTCTACCTTCTTTTGTTCACCTGGGTCGGTGCCGTTGGCCAGGAGCTTGCGGGTCTCTTGGTGAGCGTTGCGGGCATCGGCCAGGGCGGTTTCTGGGTAGACACCCAGGGCCAGCACCTTTTCCTTGCCAGCATGGCGATATTTCCAGCGCCAATACTTCCCTGCTTGGTTGACCAGCAGGTACAGGCCGCCCCCATCCGCCAGTTCGTAGGGCTTCGCGGCAGGCTTGGCTTGTCGGAACGCGGTGTCAGTCAGGGGCATGGTGGGGGTATTTTTTCTGGGGGTATGGCGAAAAAGGCGAGACACCCCCAAAAGCGCCCCCGGTAGATGGGGGTATGGCAATAGACAACCTCAGACCATCGCAGACAACAAAAAACCCGCAGAGCGTTGATTTCTGCGGGTTTTGTGTACTACCTGAGACGACGGTAGATGGGTATTTGGTGCCGGTGAAAGGAATCGAACCCTCGACCTTCTCATTACAAGTGAGCTGCTCTACCAACTGAGCTACACCGGCCAGACGATCCCGCCGTGATGGCGGGATCGCATTGTAAACAAACTGCGCGGCAGGCCGGGCGTTTATTTGACGATCGTCAGGCGCGGGCGCTTGGGTTCGTCATCGCCGTCGGAGGGGCCGTCGGGCAGCGTGTCGCTGTCGGGGCTGTCGACGGGCGTGGCGGCGGCGGGCGCCGCCTCATCGTCGTGCACGGGCGGTTCGTAGGGTTGCACCTCGAAGCCCATGCCGGCGCCGGTCTCGCGCGCATAGATGGCACTGACCGCGCCCACCGGCACCAGGACGCTTTCCGTCACGCCGCCGAACCGGGCTTGGAATTCGATGAATTCATTGCCCAGCAGCAGCTTGTTGGTGGCCAGGGTGCCGACGTTCAGGGTGATCTGCCCGTCACGCACGTGGCCCATGGGGACCAGCGTGTGTTCGTCGACCTGCACGGTCAGGTACGGCGTGTAGCCGTTGTCGGTACACCATTCGTGCAGGGCGCGGATCAGATACGGTTTGGTCGAGGTTTCGCCCATGACCTGCCCTCTTAGCGACGCATGACTTTTTCGGACGGCGTCAGTGCCTCGATGTAGGCCGGGCGCGAGAAGATGCGTTCGGCGTACTTCTGCAGCGGCGCAGCGTTCTTGGGCAGTTCGATGCCGTAGTGATCCAGGCGCCACAGCAGCGGTGCCACGGCGACGTCCAGCATGGAGAACTCTTCGCCCAGCATGAACTTGTTCTTGAGCAGCAGCGGCGCGAGTTGCGCCAGGCGGTCGCGGATCGACTGGCGGGCCTGCACGAGACGCTTGTCGTCAGGCTTGGCGCTGCGGTCTTCGAGGATGGAGACGTGGCTGAACAGCTCTTTCTCGAAGTTGAACAGGAACAGGCGGGTGCGCGCGCGCATGACGGGGTCAGCCGGCATGAGCTGCGGGTGCGGGAAGCGCTCGTCGATGTACTCGTTGATGATGTTCGACTCGTACAGGATGAGGTCGCGCTCGACCAGGATGGGGACCTGGCCGTAGGGGTTCATGACGGAGATGTCTTCCGGCTTGTTATAGAGGTCGATGTCGCGGATCTCGAAATCCATCCCTTTTTCGAACAGCACGAAACGGCAACGTTGCGAAAACGGGCAAGTGGTTCCGGAGTAGAGCACCATCATGGCGGTAAGTCCTTGTATTGAAAAGCGAAAGGCCAGCTCCGTCATGGGGACGGGCGCTGGCCCCGAATGCCAGGCAACGACAGGGAGTGGTCCTCTCTGTGCAAGACCGACCGGCGCTTGCACGCTGGCCGGTTCGGCGGGGCCTCATAAGTTAGCGTACATGTTTCCAGTAGGCTGCGTTCAGGCGCCAGGCGACCAACAGGAAAAGGCCCAGAAAGATCATCACCCCGATCCCCAGTTGGATACGGAAGTGGCGAACCGGCTCGGCCATCCAGGTCATGAAGGCGGTCAGATCCGCGATATCGCGGTCGTAGGCGGCTGCGCGCGCGGGATCCAGGGCCTTGAACACTGCCTCGGGCATGGCCGCCTGGCCCTCTTCGGGCGTGGCGGGCCTGGCCGTAGACATGGCATAACCCTGTACATCATACAACGTTGTCACCTTTTCCCAGCGATTGTCCCCACCCGGTCCTGGAGTTTCGCGTACGAAAACCCGCTTGAGCTCGCGCGGGCCCTGCCTTTCCCAGAGCGCGTGGGGCATGGCGGTGCCGGGCGCCAGCAGGTTGTTCCAGCCGGTGAGCGTGCTGCTGTCGCGATAGAAGGAGCGCAGATAGGTGTACAGATAGTCGCTGCCGCTGGCGCCGCCGGTGGTGGATTTGGCGCGTGCGATGACGGACAGATCCGGCGGCGTGATGCCGAACCATTTGCGGGCCTCTTCGGGCGTCATGGCGATGCGCATGGGGTCGCTGGTGCTTTCGCCGGTGAACAGCAGGTTGTCACGGATCTGTTGTTCGCTCAGGCCCAGCTCCTGCAGCGTGTTGTAACGCACCGCCTGGGCGCTGTGGCAGGTCAGGCAGTAGTTGATGAACAGTCTGGCGCCGTTCTGCAGCGAAGCCAGGTCGTGCGATGAGCGCGGCGCGCGCTCCGGCGTCATGGCGGGGGCAGCCGCCTGTGCGCCGGCACAGGCAAGCAGCAGGGTCAGCGCGGCCATCAGTGTCTTGATCATGCAGGGTCCTTTCGGGCGTCCGGGGCGCTCAAGGGCGCCGGAAGGTCAGGCGCTCGGGCACCGGCTTGCAGCGGCCCAGCCGGCTCCAGACCGGCATCAGCAGGAAAAAGGCCAGATAGATCAACGTGCCGGCCTGGGCGGCCAGGTGCGTGGCCGGAGTCGGCGCACGGGTCCCCAGGTAGCCCAGCATCAGGAAATCCACGATGAACAGCGCATAGACCGCCTTGTGCCACCCGGGCCGGTAACGGATGGATTTCACGGGTGAGCGGTCCAGCCATGGCAGAAAGAACAGGATGCCGACGGCGCCGCCCATGGTCATGACGCCCCAGAACTTGGCGTCTTCGGTGCGCAGCAGGACAGCCAGGAGCAGGAAGAGGACGGCGCCGACAAGCCGGGCCCGCAGGCTGCGTCGCCGCGTCAGCAGCCAGCTGAGGGCGGTCAGCAGCGCGGCGGCGGCCAGCACCCAGGTAAAACCGTCGGTGGCCGCGCGCAGCATGGCGTAGAACGGCGTGAAGTACCACACCGGGGCAATGTGCTCGGGTGTCTGCAGCGGGTCGGCCGGCACGAAGTTGTTGTATTCCAGGAAATAGCCGCCCATCTCGGGCGCAAAGAACACAATGGCCGCGAACACCAGCAGGAAGATCGCGA
>JAEWJD010000054.1 GCA_023386765.1 Pseudomonadota bacterium
CTCCCAGGCACCGGTCGATCCGCTGCTCGAAGGCGCCCTGCAACGCCTGGGCGGCGCGGTGGCCGAAGTGCGGCGACTATCGCATAATCTGCGACCTTCGCTGCTGGACGACCTGGGCCTGCCCGCCGCACTGGAGCACCTGACGCGCGAAACCTGGGAAACCCCCGAAGGCACGCTGCAGGCGGTGCTGCGCATCGAGGGCAAGCCGCATCCGCTGCCCGACCATCAGGCCACGGCCCTGTTCCGCCTGGCCCAGGAGGCCCTGGCCAATGCGCTGCGCCACGCCCATGCCAGCCGGGTCGAGATGCGGCTGCGCTATCTGCCCGAAGCCACCGAGCTGACCATCGACGACAATGGCTGCGGCTTCGACCTGCGCGCCGTGCGCAAGGATCCGCAGGCCGGGATCGGCCTGCACAACATGACCGAGCGCATGGTCACGCTGGGCGGCGAACTCGACATCCACAGCGACGCCCAGGGCACGACACTGTGCGCCCGCCTGCCCCGCTAGACCCATGCAAGGAGCCCCCGTCATGTCCGCCCCCGCCACCCGCATCCTGCTGATCGATGACCACGCCCTGGTGCGCGACGGCCTCAAGCTGCACCTGGAAGCCGCAGCCGGCCTGAGCGTGGTCGGCGAAGCCGACAATGCCCAGGCCGCGCTGCGCTGGCTGGCCCAGTGCGGGCCCGCGCAGATGCCGCAGATCGTCCTGCTCGATCTCTACATGCGCGGCATGGACGGCCTGGAGCTGGCCACGCAGCTGCACGAGCGCTATCCCGAAATCGCCGTGCTGATCCTCTCCATGCACGACAACGTCGAGTACATGCTGCAGGCCGTGCGCGCCGGCGCGCGCGGGGATCTGGTCAAGGATGAGCCGGCCGAGGAGATCATCAACGCCATCGCCGCGGTGCAGGGCGGCCAGCGCTATTTCAGCGCACGGGTCTCCATGAAACTGGCCAACAGCTGCGCGCCGGTGTCACTGCTCACCCTGCGCGAACGCGAGATCCTGCGCCATATCGGTGCCGGTCTGGCCAACAAGCAGATCGCCCAGGCGCTCGATCTCTCGGTGCGCACGGTCGAGACGCATCGCCAGAACCTCAAGCGCAAGCTGGGTATCGAGGGCCAGGCCGAATTGATCAAATTCGCCATCGAACACCGGGTGCTCTGAGAACGCGCGCTCCAAATGCCGCGCTGCGGGCTGCCCCCGGGCCTGCTGCCTGCTACGCTTGGCCCTGAACCGCCTTCCCTTTCGTTTTCTCCATGCCCCTGCTCCACGACCCTGACGAACTCGCCGCCTGGCTGCGACTGTCGCTCGAGCCCGGCGTCGGCCCGGTGACAGCCTGCAGCCTGCTGCGCGCTTTCGGCCTGCCGCAGGCCCTGTACGCCCAGCGCAGCGCCGCCCTGATGCGCCAGCTGCCCCAGCCGCTGGCGCTGCAGCTGGCAGCGCCAGCGCCGGCCGCGATGGCCGAACAGATCGCACAGGCCCTGCAATGGGTCGAAGGCGAAGACCACCATATCCTGACCCTGGCTGATCCTGGTTACCCCCAGGCCCTGCTCAGCATCAGCGATCCGCCGGTGCTGCTGTACGCCAAGGGGCACCCAGCGCTGCTCAACCAGCCTGCCCTGGCCGTGGTCGGCGCGCGCCACGCCACCCCCATGGGCGCGCAGAATGCGCGCGCCTTCGCCCGTCACCTCGCCAGCCACGGCTGGTGCGTGGTCAGCGGCCTGGCGCAAGGCATCGACGCCGCCGCCCACGAGGGCGCGTTGGCTGCCGGTGAAGCGGGTGGCGCCACCATCGCCGTGCTGGGCACTGGCGTGGACCGGGTCTATCCGGCCGTCAATCGCCAACTGGCCCATGCCATTGCGGCGCAGGGCCTGCTGTTGTCGGAATTTCCCTTGGGAACGGGTGCACAGGCCCATCATTTTCCGCAGCGCAACCGGTTGGTGGCCGGTCTGGCGCGCGGCGTGCTGGTGGTCGAGGCGGCGCGCCAGAGCGGCTCGCTCATCACCGCCCGGCTGGCTGGCGAGAACGGGCGCGAAGTCTTCGCCATCCCGGGCTCGATCCATTCGCCGCTATCGCGCGGCTGCCACGCCCTGATCCGCCAGGGAGCCAAGCTGGTCGAAACGGCACAAGACATCACCGACGAACTCGGCAGCCCGAATCCGGCGCCCCGGCCCGCAGCGACGGCACAGACACCGCCAGCGCCGCATCCGGCCCTGCTGGACTGCCTGGGCCATGATCCGCGCCACCCGGATGAGCTGGCAGCGGAGATGGCCCTGGACATGGCGGCACTCAATGCCCAGCTCACTGAACTGGAACTGGCGGGCTGGGTGGCCCGCCTGCAAGACGGCCGCCTGCAGCGTCTGCGCTGAGGCGGCGGCCTGACCTTAACGCACGCCGGCCGACTTCAGCTCATCGCACATCTGCTTTTTCTGTTCGGCGCTGGCCTGGCTGATGGCCTGCTTGCCTTGCGCCTCACCGGCCGCGAAGGCCGCTTCGAACGCCGCGCCCGACATGCCGTTCTCGCCCAGCGCCTTTTGCTGCTGCGCCTTCAGGTCACGCAACTGGGCATCGGTATAGCCACCGCAGGACAGGGCCGCCGCCTGCATCACACCGCCCATGCGGGCCTGGTCGTTGAGCGCATCGGCGCCCTGCGCCATGGCAGCACCTGCCGCCAGGGACAGTGCAGCCGCGAGGGAAACATTCCGAAGATAAGTCCGCATATACCCAACCTTGATTCGAGATTGATCAACGCAGAAGACACGCCGCCTTCTGCCCGATTCGCATTCCTGCCGACTGGGCGAACCCCGGGCAGCAGGCCGATCCGACCCAGGATAGCCCGCCCCCGCAGCCAGAAAAGCGACATTTAATTAATTCTTACCAAACATCGCCCGCCAGCAAATAAATCGAACAATTCGAGCACATTCCTTTGCTGCGCCGCCGGCTGCGCGGCTGTTCTACACTGGGCGCATCGCGCCGCCGGCGGCGCCCCGAATCAGGAACAGACATGTCTTTGCCCACCCGCGTCAAGATCGTCGAAGTTTCACCCCGCGACGGCCTGCAGAACGAAAAGGAGTTCGTCCCCACCGACATCAAGGTCGAGCTGGTAGACCGCCTGACTGCCGCCGGCTTCCCCAATGTCGAAGCCGCCTCGTTCGTCTCGCCCAAGTGGGTGCCGCAGATGGCCGATGGCGCCGAGGTCATGGCCCGCATCGCGCGCCGCCCTGGCACGCTGTATTCGGTGCTCACGCCCAACATGAAGGGCCTGGAGGGCGCGCTGGCTGCGGGGGCCGACGAAATCGTGATTTTCGGCGCCGCCAGCGAAGCCTTTTCGCAGAAGAACATCAACTGTTCGATCGCCGAATCCATCGCCCGCTTCGAACCGGTCGCCGCCGCGGCGCGCGAGGCCGGCCTGCGGGTGCGCGGCAGCATCAGCTGCGCACTGGGTTGCCCCTACCAGGGAGAGGTGCCCATCGAGAGCGTGGTCGACGTGGCGCGCCGTTTCCAGGCACTGGGCTGCGATGAGTTCGATGTGGCCGACACCATCGGCGTCGGCACGCCGCGCCGGGTGCGCGAGGTGATGACCGCCGTCGGCGCAGTGGTCGATCCGGCCCGCATCTCGGGCCATTTCCATGACACCTACGGCCAGGCGCTGGCCAATATCCTGGCAGCCATGGAGGCCGGCATCAGCATCTTCCATACGTCCGTCTCGGGCCTGGGCGGCTGCCCCTACGCCAAGGGCGCCACCGGCAACGTCGCCACCGAAGACGTGCTCTACCTGCTGCGCGGGCTGGATATCGATACCGGTGTGGACTTCGATGCCGTGGTCGATACCGGCCAGTGGATCGCCGCCCACCTGGGCCGCAAGGGTTCCAGCCGGGCCGGCAACGCGGTGGCCGCCAAGCGGGCGGCCTGACGCCAGCGGCCGCCCGGAGCAGGCCTGGCCGGCGGCCAGCGTAGAATGCGCGTTTACCGCCGGAGCTCCGCCATGACCACGCCTATTGCCGCGCCTTCGGCCCAAGACCACGCCGCGCTGCTGCGCGAGATCGGGCCCCTGCCCCTGTCGGGCCAGGCCTGGCCCGATTGGGTACGCATCCTGGCCTGGATCCTGCTGGCCCTGCTTGGCATGCAGCTCATCAGCACCGGCATCCGGATGCCGGCCAGCCAGCTCAACACCATCCTGGCCGCGGGCGTGGGGCTGTGCTTCCTCGGCCTGGCCGTGGTTTCCTGGAACATGCAGGTGTCGATTACCACCATCGACGAACAGGGTCTGCGTCAACGCTGGTTCACGCGCCGCGAGGTCGCCTGGGAAGACATCGACTTCGCCCGATTCGTGCCGCTGCTGTTCTCCAAGCGCCTGGTGATCTTCACCCGCCAGGGCCGCCCCATCGTGTTCCAGGGCGGTACCCGCGAACTGCAGAGCGCCTTCGCCAGCATCTCCCAGCTTTACCGCCGCAACCCACACTGAGCGCGGGCCGCCTGGCCGGCCTGCCGATCGCCATGACTGTTTCCTCTGCGGACCCGTGCGGCGCACGCCGCCCCTGGCTGGCGGTCAGTGCCATTGGCCTGGCCACCTTCTCGGCCGTGACCACCGAACTGCTGCCGGTCGGCCTGCTGACAGCCATCGCCGCCGACCTGGGCACCACCGCCGGCGCCACGGGTCTCATGCTGTCGATGCCAGCCGTGCTGGCAGCGCTGTTCGCGCCGCTGGTGATCCTGCTGGCCGGCGGCATGGACCGGCGCCGCATCCTCTGCGCCTTGCTCGCCTTGCTGGCGTTGACCAATGCCGCCAGCGCCCTGGCCACCACCCTGCCCGGCATGCTGGCCGCGCGCATGCTGCTGGGCATCTGCATGGGCGGCATCTGGGCAGTGGCCGGCGGCCTGGCGCGCCGGCTGGTGCCCGGCCATGCAGTGGGCCTGGCGACCTCCATCATCTTCGGCGGCGTTGCCGCCGCATCGGTGCTGGGCGTGCCGATTGGCGCGCTGATCGGCGATTTCGCCGGCTGGCGCCTGACGTTCTGGGCCATGAGCGCGCTCTGCCTGGTGGTGCTGGCACTGCATATGTGGGCCCTGCCTGCCCTGCCGGTAAGCGGATCGGCCCGGTTGCGCCAATTCGTCCAGGCACTGAGCGAGCGCCGCCTGCCCCAGGCCCTGGCACTGACCCTGCTACTGGTGGCCGCCCACTTCATGGTGTTCACCTTTTCGCGCCCCCTGCTCATGGAGGTCGGGCAACTGGATGGCCGCTGGATCGGGCCGCTGCTGTTCGGCTATGGCGTGGCAGGCATCGCCGGTAACTTCGTGGCGGGCAACCGCGCCGTACGCCGGCCCCTGGCCACCCTGACGGTGATCGCCGCCGGCATGCTGTGCGTGCCGCTGCTCTTTCTGCTGGCCGGGGGCACGCCGCTGGGTGCCAGCCTGCTGATGCTGGCCTGGGGGCTGATCTACGGCGGCGTCTCGGTGGCGCTGATGACCTGGATCCTGCAGACCCGGCCGCCGTCGATCGAGATCGCCAGCGCGCTATACGTCAGCACCTTCAATACGGCGATCGCGCTGGGATCCTGGGGGGGTGGCGAATTGGTCGACCGGCTGGGCGTACGCGCCAACCTTGCGCTGGCCGCCGCACTGACGGCGCTGGCGCTGCTGCGGAGCTGCCTGGCAGGCCCGCCGGCAGGCCACCCGACCCTGTGCGGCCGGGCGATGAGCCGGCCGACCGCGCCTGACGACGCGGTACGGCCTATCAGCGGATGGGCAGGGCGTACA
>JAEWJD010000064.1 GCA_023386765.1 Pseudomonadota bacterium
AGTGCTGCGCCTGCTGCGCAGCGCCCACCATATCCGCTGGATGAACCGTATCTTCGGCTCGCTGTTCATCCTGGCCGGGGTGTTCCTGGCGACTTTCCGCCGTCACACCTGATTGCGAGCGCTTCTACCACCGCTATGAACCTCACTCAAGAAGTCGCGCGGCGACGCACTTTCGCCATCATCTCCCACCCCGACGCGGGCAAGACCACGCTGACGGAAAAACTGTTGCTGTTCGCAGGTGCCATTCAGATCGCCGGCAGCGTGAAGGCCCGCAAGGCGTCGCGCCACGCCTCATCCGACTGGATGGAAATCGAAAAGCAGCGCGGCATCTCCGTGGCCTCGTCGGTCATGCAGATGGAGTACCGCGACTGCGTCATCAACCTGCTGGACACCCCGGGCCACCAGGACTTCTCCGAAGACACCTACCGGGTGCTGACGGCGGTCGACGCCGCGCTCATGGTGATCGACGCCGGCAACGGCGTGGAACCGCAGACCAAGCGCCTGCTGCAGGTCTGCCGTGCGCGCAACACCCCCATCATCACCTTCATCAACAAGCTCGACCGCGAAGTGCGCGAGCCGCTCGAACTGCTGTCCGAGATCGAAAGCCACCTTGGCATGGACACCGTGCCGTTCTCCTGGCCGGTCGGCATGGGCAAGTCCTTCGGCGGCGTGTTCGACATCCGCCGCGACCGCATGCGCCTGTTCCGCCCGGGCCAGGAGCGCCGCGACGATGACGACGCCTTCATCCAGGGCCTGAACAACCCCGAGATCCGCCAGCGCTTCGGCCAGGCCTTCGAGCAGGCCAGCGGCGAGATCGAACTCATCACCGAGGCTTCGCCGCCGTTTGACCATGCCGCCTTCCTGGCAGGCAAGCAGACGCCCGTCTTCTTCGGCTCGGCCATCAACAACTTCGGCGTACAGGAAGTGCTGGACGCGCTGGTCGAACTCGCGCCGGCGCCGGGGCCGCGCCATGCCATGGAACGCGAGGTCCAGCCCGAGGAACCCAAGTTCTCCGGCGTGGTGTTCAAGGTGCAGGCCAACATGGATCCGGCCCACCGCGACCGCGTGGCGTTCGTGCGCGTGAGCTCGGGCCGCTTCGAGCGTGGCATGCGCCTGAAGGTGGCACGCACCAACAAGGAAATGCGCCCCAACAACGTGGTGTCCTTCCTTTCGCAGCGCCGCGAACTGCTGGACGAAGCCTATGCCGGCGACGTCATCGGCATTCCCAACCACGGCGTGCTGCAGTTGGGCGATGTGCTGACAGAAGGTGAAACCCTGCACTTCACCGGGCTGCCTTTCTTCGCACCGGAACTGTTCCAGGCCGTCGAGGTGAAGGATCCGCTGCGCACCAAGCAACTGCGCGTGGGGTTGACGCAGCTGGGCGAGGAGGGCGCCATCCAGGTGTTCCGCCCCGAAGTCGCCGGTGGCGCACTGCTGTTGGGCGCGGTCGGCCAGCTGCAGTTCGAAGTGGTCGCTCACCGCCTCAAAACCGAGTATGGCGTGGACGCCCGATTGATGCCTTCACGCTACACCATGGCGCGCTGGATCACCTCCGAAAACCCCAAAGCCTTGCGCAAGTTCATGGATGCCAATGCTGCCCATATCGCCTATGATGTGGTCGACGCTGCGGCGTTTCTCATTGGCTCGCCCGCGCAATTGCGCGTGGCCGAAGAACTGTATCCGGAAGTGAAATTCCACGCGATGCGCGAGCATAGCGGTAAGGTTTTCGGAGAGCAGGCCTGAGCCGATCAGCGCCGCAACACAAACGAGGGTAGCAATGTCTTGGCGTCTATTGTTCGCAACGCTTCTGATTGCCCTGGGCATCGCTGCCTGGGGAGGTCTGCAACTCGGAGACTGGCTGGTGGCCCATGCGCCGGCGGCCAGTGCCGCGCCTGGCCAGGATCCGCTGGGCAGCGAGCAGGTCATTCTCGACGCCAACGGGCGTCCTTATGTCGCGCAACCGCCACAGCCACGGGTCGACGGCACCCTCGGGGTACCGCATCAACCGGCGGCGCACGAGTGGGCGGTCAACAGTGTCTCGCTGTTTGACAGCAACACCAACCCCTCCGTGGACATCTCGCGTGGCAGCATCTCCATGGATCGTGCCCGCCAGCTGGCCGCCGGCTCGGATCTGCCGACCGGCCCCTCTGACGTCTCAACCCTGGATCTGGCCCAGCCGCCCGGCATCGCACCGCCGGCGAACGCACCGATCCAGCAGGGCGTAGCGCGCACCAACCCGCCGGTGGCCCTGGATACCCCCAGGAACGCCCCGCGCGCGGCCGGCAGCTGGCAGGATCAGCTGCGCCAGGAACTCAACCACTGCGCCACGATGGGGTTTTTCGAACGCCCCAGCTGCGCCTGGGCCGCTCGCAACAAATACTGTGCGCCCAACAACGCCTGGGGCACGATTTCGGAATGCCCGCGCCGGCCTGAGTAAATTCCAGGCCCCAGAAAAAAAGCCCTTTTCATATGAAAAGGGCTTTTTTCTTCGTGCCGGCTGACTTTAGTCGTCGGCTTCCATCTGGGTCTGCAGGTAGTTCTGCAGGCCAACCTGGTCCACCAGGCCGATCTGGGTTTCCAGATAGTCGATGTGCTCCTCGGTGTCATCGAGGATGTCCTGCATCAGGTCGCGCGAGACATAGTCACGCACCGACTCGCAGTGGGCGATGCCTTCCTTCAGGGTGGCCTGCGCGGTCAGTTCGACCTTCAGGTCACAGGCCAGCAGCTCGGGCACGTTTTCACCGATCAGCAGTTTGTGCAGATCCTGCAGGTTGGGCAGACCGTCCAGCATGAAAATACGCTCGATCAGGCGATCGGCGTGCTTCATTTCCTCGATCGACTCTTCGTATTCATGCTTGCCCAGCTTCTTGAAACCCCAATGGTTCAACATGCGGGCATGCAGGAAGTATTGGTTGATCGCGGTCAACTCGTTGGTCAGCTGTTTGTTGAGAAACTGGATAACCGTTTTATCGCCCTTCATGATGTACTCCTAATCTGGCGGATCGGCGCGCTCCTGGCGCGTGCAACCCCGGCAGACTACCATCGCGGGCAGGCCATCGCCTAGCGTTCGGCCCCATTTGGTAAATGGCTGTGCGAGCGCAATCCGAAAGCGGTTGGCGAATAAGAATGAATAGCGGTATTTGATGCAATGGCGTGCAATTTGCACATCCATGCGCTCTGGCGGCGGCCCGATGCGCCCAGGGCGGCTGGTTTTGCCCCCCCTGACGAGGGTTTTCAGGCGCCAGCCCGGGGATTTTCCGGGCGTTTTACGGGGTGAAAATAAACAACGCCTGCCGACCGTGCATCAGACGGCCGGCAAGTCAGTGCGACGGCCAGGGATCAGCCGACGGCAGCGCGGACCAGCGACGCGGTATTGGCGGCAGGCTGCTCGGCGTCGATGACGGCCGTGGGCTGGCTGACGGGCACCGCAATCGATCGCACATCGCAAACGCTGGAGGCACGTCCGCCGGGCAGGTATTCGCAGGCCGTGGGGCCGCAGCGGCCGCAGCAGGAAGCCACGCCCAGCTCGAATTGGAGATCGCCCAGCGACGTCGCACCTGCGTCCACGCAAGCGCGGACTTGGCGTTCAGTGACGGCGTTGCAGATACAAATATACATGAGAACAATTATCACCAATAACTAGGGTGTGTGCAAGCACTGGAGATAAATTCTTATGCTGCGCCGCCACACGTAAGCGGCTGATAAATAGGGACAATCTTGGTGGCGGTCAACGCGCCGCCTGCGCGCGCCGCACTGTCGCCGGCGCAATGCGCAACAGTTCGCGATACTTCGCCACGGTGCGCCGCGCGATCACGATGCCTTTGTCGGCCAACTGCTGGGCAAGCTGGCTATCCGAGAGCGGCCGGCCCGGCTCCTCCTCGGCCACCATCTGCCGGATGTGTGCCTGCACCGCCGTGGCCGACGCCGTCTCGCCGCTCTCGGTGGCCACGCCGCTGCCGAAAAAGCGCTTGAGCTCCATGGTCCCGTAGGGCGTGAGCATGAATTTCTGGGCGGTGGCGCGCGAAATGGTCGACTCGTGCAATCCCAGTTCGCCCGCGATGTCCTTGAGGATGAGGGGCCGCATCGCGGCCGGGCCTTCGCTGAAGAAGGCAGCCTGATGCGCCACGATAGCCTGCGATACCCGCAGGATCGTATCGAACCGCTGTTCGACGTTGCGTATCATCCAGCGCGCCTGCTGCAGCTGACCTTGCAGGCTGGCATAGGCGCTCTCGCGCCGGTTCGCCAGCAGATCGGCGTAATGCTGATTGATGTGCAGGCGCGGCATGACCGCCGGATTGAGCACCGCCTGCCACCCTGTGGCGCGGCGATGCACCAGGACATCGGGCACCGCGTAATCGGCTGCCGGAGCGGTCCAGGCCCGTCCCGGGCGCGGGTCCAGGCGCACGATCAGGGCACGCGCGGCACGCAGCGTGGCGTCCTCCACCGCCAGGGCCTCGCGCAGCCGCTGCGGGTTGCCGGCAGCCAGCAGCGGCAGGTGGGCGGCACACAGCCGCCGGGCGCAATCCAGCGTCTGGGGGTCGGCCGCCTCCGGCAAGCAAGCGACATCCGGCTGGCGCAATTGCAGCGACAGGCACTCGGCCAGGTCACGCGCACCCACGCCTGACGGCTCGAACGACTGCAGCAACCGCAATGCCGCGCGCAGCTCGTCGTCGTCGATGTCCAGCTCGGCCGGCAGCCACTGCCGGATTTCCTCCAGCGGCGACGCCAGATAACCGTTGTCGTCCAGTTCGTCGATCAGCAGGGCGGTCAGGGCGGCATCGCGCGGCGCAGCACGCGTGAGCGCCAGTTGGCCCAGCAGATGCTCGCGCAGCGTCGTTTCGCGCGCGGCCTGCGGCAGGTCATCAGCGCCACCGCCGCTCGCTTCGTCCAGGCGCTGCTGCGGCGCCTCCCAGGCATCCTCCGGCTCGGCTCCCACCGATTCATCCGGCGATGCCTCGGCATCCTGGGGCGCGGCGGCTTCGTCCTCGGCACGTTCCAGCATGGGATTCTCGGCCAGCGCCTGCGCAATCTCGGCTTCCAGCTCCAGCGCCGAAAGCTGCAACAATCGAATGGACTGTTGCAGCTGTGGCGTCAATGCCAAATGCTGTGAAGCACGAAGTTCTAAAGCAGGACGAGTCATAGGTACAATATTTTGCATGATGACTCAGACCTCGCCCGAACGCATCCGCCAGGATGGCCGCCAGATCGGCCAGACCCTGCTCAAACTGGCTCTGCCGCGACTGGTGCTGCGCACCATCGTGCTGGTGATCGCGGCCGTGATCTGGCTGCTCGTCAGTTCGTGGCTGCTGTCTTTCGGCAAGACCCTGAGCTTTGACAACCTGCAGAGCCTGGGCCAGCAGACCGTCGAATTGCTGACCCGCATCAATCCCTATGTCTGGTGGGGCGTGGTGGTCATCTGGTCCCTTATCGTGTTCTTCAGCGTCCGCGGCTGGCTCTACGCCAGCTTGGCCCACGGCCGCATGCGGGTCGTACCGGCACCCGAACTGGCCGCCTTGCGCGCCCGCCTGAGCCCCGAAGTGGTCGATGTGCTGCGCTGGGTGTGGGGCGAACGCGACGAACCCTTCACGATCGGTGACCTGCAGCGCAGCCACCAGGAAGTACGCCGCAACCGGATCGGCAAGATCGCCCTGGTCCGCGAGCAGGCCGCCATCCTGGATCAGGCCGGCACGCCCGCCGAAGCGGCGGCGCCGGTTGCCGCAGGCGCCGGTCGCAACGAACCCGGCATCGCCCGCGCAAGGCCGGCCGGCGAGGCCACCGAACCGCATCTCAGCCCCTACCGCTGAGCACGCCGGCGCGATGCAGATTTGCGCATCGCGCCAAAATGTGTTTGACTTACGCCTATGGTTATCGCACGCAAGCCCACCTTCACCGCCACCGGAGCCCTCAGCGCCCCGGGCTTGGCCGTGGCTGCGTCGCCCCTCTTTGCCTCGTCCATTCTGGACGTGCGCGCCATCCTAGCGCTATCGCTACACCTACCGATCGGTTGCCGGGCCTAGTGCCCAGTGGTAGCTCGGCAGCCACGCTCGCCACGCGTTTTTCCGCTGATTAGAATCTGAATTCGGCCGCCACCCTGGCCGACGCCGGTCTGGAACCGCCACCCCTGGTTCGCCGCGCCCGCCCTGTCCCGGGATTCAACAGAAACCGTCAAAGGTGTATCGATGCTTGCCAACCCCGCCTCCAAATACGTACCGTTCCAGCCCTTCGCCCGTGATTTCTCCGAGCGTACCTGGCCCAGCCGCCGCATCACTGCCGCCCCGATCTGGATGAGCACCGATCTGCGCGACGGCAACCAGGCGCTGATCGAGCCGATGAGCGTGGAACGCAAAGTGCGCTTCTTCGAACAACTGATCAAGATCGGCTTCAAGGAAATCGAGGTGGGCTTCCCCTCGGCCTCGCAGACCGACTTCGATTTCGTGCGCAAGCTCATCGAAGAAAAGCGCATCCCCGAAGACGTCACCATCATCGTCCTGACCCAATCGCGCCAGGACCTGATCGACCGCACCATCGAGGCCGCCGCTGGCGCCAAGCGCGCTATCGTCCACCTCTACAACGCCTGCGCCCCGGCGTTTCGCAAGATCGTGTTCAACATGGGCAAGGACGAGATCAAGGACATCGCCCTGACCGGCACGCGCATGGTCAAGGAAGCGATGGCGCGTCATCCGGAAACCGACTGGCACTACCAGTACTCGCCCGAAGTGTTCAGCACCACCGAGCCGGAATTCGCGCTCGAGGTGTCCAACGCCGTCGCTGAAGTCTGGGGCGCCACGCCCGAGCGCAAGATGGTGCTCAACCTGCCGGCCACCATCGAGGCGACCTCGCCCAACCTGTACGCCGACCAGATCGAGTGGATGCACAAGAACCTCGCGCGCCGCGACAGCATCATCCTGAGCGTGCACCCGCACAATGACCGTGGCACCGCCGTGGCCGCCGCCGAGTTTGCCGTGATGGCCGGTGCCGACCGCATCGAAGGCTGCCTGTTCGGCAGCGGCGAGCGTACCGGCAACGTCGATCTCGTCACGCTGGCGTTGAACCTCTACACCCAGGGCGTGCATCCGGGCCTGGACTTCTCCGACATCGACGAAGTGCGCCGTTGCGCCGAGTACTGCAACCAATTGCCGGTGCACCCGCGCCACCCCTATGCCGGTGACCTGGTCTTCACCGCGTTCTCCGGTTCGCACCAGGACGCCATCAAGAAGGGCCTGTCGCAGCAGAAGGCCGATGCCGTCTGGGAAGTGCCGTACCTGCCGATCGACCCGGCCGCCCTGGGCCGCAGCTACGATGCGGTCATCCGCGTCAACAGCCAGTCGGGCAAGGGCGGGGTGTCGTACCTGCTCGAACAGGAGCACGGCCTGGTCTTGCCGCGCCGCCTGCAGATCGAGTTCAGCCGCGCCATCCAGCGCGTCACCGACGAAACCGGCCGCGAGGTCAACAGCCAGGACGTCTACACCATCTTCGCCCAGGAATACCTGGAGCAATCCAGCCCCTGGACGCTGATCCGCCACCGCATCGAGGGCAACCCGTCGGCCGGCGAAGGCAAGCAGTTCACCATCGAAGCCGAGCTGGAGTACAACGGTGAACGCCGCATCGTGCACGGCAGCGGCGATGGCGCCATCTCGGCCTTCGTGGCAGCCCTGGACATCCCGGTGCGCATCATGGACTACCATGAGCACGCCATCGGCACCGGTACCGACACGCGCGCGGCCAGCTATGTCGAAATGCGCGTGGGCGATTCGCCCACCGGCTTCGGCGTCGGCATCGATCGCGATATCGTGACGGCCTCGTTCCGCGCCGTGCTGGGTGCGGTGAACCGCCACCTGGCCACCCAGACCGCCGAAGAAACGGTCGCCGCCTGAAGCGCCTGAGCACATGAAAAAGCCGGTTCCATGGAACCGGCTTTTTTTCGTCTAGTCGCGCTCGCTCAGAATACGATGCATCCAGCGCGCCATGCCAAGAAGGCGATGATCGGCCTGGGGCGGCCCCACCGCCTGCAATCCCACCGGCAGGCCCTGCGGACCGCTGGCAAACGGCAGGTGTACCGTCGGAAAACCGAACAGCGTCCAGACGCGGCAGAAGAGGGGATCGCCCGTGCCCTGATCGAGAAAGGGCGCTTCGCCCGTGGTACTGGGGCCCAGCACCACGTCGTAGCGCTCGAACCACTGCAACGAGCGCTGGCGCGTCTGTTGGGCACGCGCCAGGTGAACCTGGTTTTCCTCGGCCGTGATGGCTGCGCCCGCCTCGACGATGGCCATGAGCCGGGGGCTCAACTGGCCGCCGTGCTCGGCACGCTCGAAGGCCAGTGACCGCGCTGTCTCGAACGCCATGATGTCGGCGTGCAGCTGCACCAGGCCGCAATCCTGCGCCGGTAGTTCGATCTCCTCGACCTGGGCGCCGGCCCGCGCCAGCATGCTTGCGGCCTGCTCGAAGGCCTGGCGGGTTTCCGGCAGGGCATGGCGCCACTGGAAAGTACGCAGCATGCCCACGCGGGGCTGCGGCACGTCCTGGAGATCGAGCAGACGCGCATCACCCAGCAGCACCGAGGCGAGCAGGGCGGCGTCATCCACATTGCGCGCGAACCCGCCCAGCGTGTCGAGACTGTCGCACAAGAGTTTCGAACCGGCCCGGGGTACGCGCCCGAAGGTGGGCTTGAAGCCCACGATGCCGCAATAGGCGGCCGGGCGCACGATCGACCCGGCGGTCTGCGAACCCAGCGCCAGCGGCACCATCTCGTCGGCCACGGCGGCAGCCGAGCCGCTGGATGAACCGCCCGGCGTGCAGGACAGGTTATGCGGGTTGCGGGTGGGGCCCGGCTGATAGGAAGCCAGCTCCGTGGTCACGGTCTTGCCCATCACCAGAGCCCCGGCGCTGCGGCACAGCGCGAGCGCGGCCGCATCGGCGGCCGGCTGATGCTGCGCATAGATGCTGGAGCCATAGCGCGGGGGCAGGGCGTGCGTATCGAGCATGTCTTTCACGCCCAGGGGTAGCCCATGCAGGATCCCGCGCAGGGGGCCGGCATCCAGCGCCCGGGCCTGCGCCAGCACCTGGTCGGGCACGAGCTCGGCCCAGGCCCGTACATCGGGCTCGCGTTGTTCGATACGTGCCAGGCAGGCGCGCACCATCTGTTCTGCGCTGAGCTCACGCCGCTGCAGACGCTGCACCGCCTCCAGGGCGCTCAACTGATTCAAAGCCTTCGCCATCTCTCCTGCATCCCCATTCGAACGCCTTGCCCGTCATGTCCTGATCATTGGCGCAGCAGCAATTAGTGTAGGAGCAAGCCGGCATGCCGAGCAAAAGGGAAAACCCCTCACAGGCCGGTTTTTCCTGCAAAACCCAGCACTATCCTCGCATCCGATTTCAGCCGTGAGTCCGGAACGGATGCAAATACCGTGACATATCGTTGTCACCTCGTATGTGCATCATTCCCTCCGGTGCTTATGCCGTGAAGTCGAAGGTCAACCATCCTATCCGTTTATCCATTGTCGAAATCGCACGCAAGGCCGGCGTCTCCAGCGCCACGGTGTCGCGCGCCTTCAACCGCCCAGAATTACTCAAAGCCAGCACGCTTGCCCATGTCGAGAAAATCGCCGGCGAGCATGGCTTTCGGCCCAACCGCGTCGGACGCAGTCTGCGGCAGGGGTCGACCCGGACACTCGGGCTACTGCTGCCCACGCTGAAAAATCCCGTGTTTGCCGATTGTTTTGAAGGCGCCTGCCGCCAGGCCCAGCATGCCGGCTACAGCGTCATGGTCGCCACCAGCAACTATTCCCCGCGCGATGAGCTCTCGGGCCTGAAGGCCCTGATCGACCATCAGGTCGACGGTCTGATCCTGACCCTGGGCGCAGCCATCACCGGTACCTTGCAGCGTCTGCTGCAAGACAGCGGCGTGCCCTACATCCTGGCCTACAGCGCCATCGAAGGCGTGCCCTCGGTCGGCATCGACGATCACCGTGCCGGCCAGGATCTTGTCGACCTGCTGGCCGACATGGGCCATCGCCGGATCGCCTTCGTTTCGGGGCCGCTGCGCAGTTCGGATCGCGCCGTACGCCGCCTGATGGGCGCGCGCCGGGCGGCACAACGCCACGGCCTGCCCGAACTCGGCCACCTGCTGATGCGGTCGCATACCCATGCGGACGCCCGCGCCGTGCAACAGGCCCTGCAATCCGGCTCACCGCCCAGCGCCCTGATCGGCTCCAACGACATGCTGGCGCTCTCGCTGATCGCCCGGTGCCGCCAGCTCGGCCTGCAGGTGCCGCGCGATATCTCGGTCTGCGGCGTCGATGGCATCGCCTTTGGCGCCCTGTCCGATCCGCCGCTGACCACCGTCGTACAACCTGGCGAGGAAATCGGCCGCCGCGCCTGCCAGTCCCTGTTGATGCACCTGCGGGACCAGCGCGGCATGCACGCCACGCAGCTCCCGCAACATCTTTCCGCGGGCGGCACGGTCCGCCCGCTCTCTCCCCCCTGACTCCAGAGAACCCCCATGAAACGCATACTGACCGCGGCACTGGCCGCGCTGGCTTTCGCCAACGTCCAGGCCCAGACTGCCAATGCCATCTGCTACAACTGCCCGCCCGAATGGGCCGACTGGGGCACTGCCCTGAAGGCCATCAAGGCCCAGACCGGCGTGACCGTGCCGGCTGACAACAAGAACTCCGGCCAGGCGCTGGCCTCGCTGGCCGCCGAACGCAAGAACCCCGTGGCCGACGTGGTGTACTACGGCGTGAGCTTCGGCATCCAGGCTGCCAAAGATGGCCTGGTGCAGCCCTACAAACCGGCACGCTGGAACGACATCCCCGATGGCATGAAGGATCCGGATGGCAAGTGGTTCGCCATCCACTCCGGCACGCTGGGCTTCATGGTCAACGTCGACGCGCTCAACGGCAAGCCGGTACCCGCCTCCTGGGCAGACTTGCTCAAGCCGGAGTACCGCGGCATGGTGGGCTACCTGGATCCGGCCTCGGCCTTCGTGGGCTATGTCGGCGCGGTCGCCGTCAACCAGGCCATGGGCGGCACGCTGGACGACTTCACCCCGGGGCTGGAGTGGTTCAAGAAAATGCAGCAGAACAAGCCCATCGTGCCCAAGCAGACCTCCTATGCACGGGTGCTGTCGGGCGAGATCCCGATCCTCATCGACTACGACTTCAACGCCTATCGCGCCAAGTACAAGGACCAGGCCAACGTCGCCTTCGTGATCCCGGCCGAAGGCACCATCGCCGTGCCCTACGTGATGAGTCTGGTGAGCGACGCACCGCACGCCGACAACGGCCGCAAGGTGCTGGATTTCACGCTGTCCGATGAAGGTCAGGCGATCTGGGCCGATGCCTTCCTGCGTCCGGTGCGCCCCAGCGTGGTGTCGCCGCAAACGCAGGCCAAGTTCCTGCCTGCCAGCGAGTACGCACGCGCCAAGACGGTCGACTACGGCCAGATGGCCAGCGCCCAGCGCGGCTTCTCCGAGCGTTACGCCAAAGAGGTGCAGTGATGCGGCGCCGCGGTTGGTGGTGGTTCGCGGCGCCGGCCGCGGCGGTCTTTCTCGCGTTCTGGCTGCTGCCCATGGTGGCGCTGGCGTGGCTGGGCACGGAAACCCGGGATGGCCGCTCGGCCTACCTTACCG
>JAEWJD010000096.1 GCA_023386765.1 Pseudomonadota bacterium
TCGAGGCCGTGGTTCTGGGCATCGATACCGAGATGGAGCGCATCTCCCTGGGAATCAAGCAACTGGAAGGCGACCCCATCAAAAACTTCGTTGCTACGTACGACTAGGGCGCCGTGGTGCCGGGCACGATCAAGTCGGTCGAGCCCAAGGGTGCCGTGGTGACGTTGTCGGTCGACGTGGAAGGCTACCTGCGCGCCTCCGAGATTTCCACGGGCCGTGTCGAGGATGCCACCACCGTGCTGAAGGCTGGCGACAACCTCGAAGCCATGATCATCAACATCGATCGCAAGGCGCGTTCGATCCAGTTGTCGGTCAAGGCTCGCGATAGCGCCGAAACCGCTGACACCATCCAGCGCATGTCCGAAGCCAGCGCCTCGTCGGGTACCACCAACCTGGGCGCGCTGCTCAAGGCCAAGCTGGACCAACAGCGCAACGACGGCTGACGTGACCAAGTCGGAGCTGATCGCCGCTCTGGCGGCCCGCTATCCCCAGCTGGCCGCCCGTGACACCGATTTTGCGGTCAAGACCATGCTTGAAGCAATGACCCAGGCCCTGGCCTCGGGTCAGCGCATCGAGATCCGTGGTTTTGGCAGCTTCTCGTTGTCGCAGCGGTCTCCGCGCGTGGGGCGCAATCCCAAGTCGGGCGAACAAGTGCTGGTACCGGGCAAGCAGGTGCCGCACTTCAAGGCTGGCAAAGAGTTGCGAGAGCGCGTGGATCTGGCTGGAAACGGGGGGGAGGACAATGCTTCGGCCGACTCTTCCGACCCGCTGCAGTCCGTGATGGACATGCACGCAATGCATTGACCACACGCGATCCTCGCGCCGCATGGCCCCTTGATGTTTCAAGGGGCTTTTTCTTTTCTGCGCGGCGTGTCGGAAAAAGCGTAGCCGTAGCGAAGGCGAACGGCCGTGCTTGCGCTTACAATTGACTATCTCATTCCTCTGGAGCATGCGCCATGCGCTACTTCGTCTGGGCCCTGCGGTTGATTGTGTTCATTGCCGTGCTGATGTTCGCACTCAAGAACACCGACCCGGTCGCCGTCAAGTTCTACGCCGATTACGTGGTGCAGGATGTTCCGTTGATCGTCGTCATGCTGGCTACCTTCGTGCTGGGCGCGGTGTTCGGTCTGCTGCTGACCGTGCCGGCCTCCATGCGCCGCCGCCGCGAGGCACAACGCCTGCGCCGCGAGCTCGAGCGCCTGCAGGCCAGCGACCAGGTCATCCCGGTCGCGCCCGAGGCCGTCGCCCCGATGTCGCCGCTGTAACGCGGCATTTTTGATCGCATTAAAGAGCCGGAAACGTGGACTTCGAACCCTGGTGGCTGATTTTCGTACCGGTGCTGTTTGCACTGGGCTGGTTGGCGGCGCGCTTTGACTTCCGCCAGATGCTACGCGAGACGCGCACGCTGCCGGACTCTTATTTCCGCGGCCTGAATTTCCTGCTCAACGAAGAGCCGGACCGCGCTATCGATGCCTTTGTCGAAGTCGCCAAGCTCGATCCGGAAACCACCGAGCTGCACTTTGCGCTCGGCAGCCTGTTTCGCCGCCGTGGCGAGATGGAGCGCGCCATCCGCGTGCACCAAAGCCTCCTGAGCCGCTCGGATCTGCCCCAGGCCGAGCGCGAACATGCGCAGCATGAGCTGGCACAGGACTTTCTCAAGGCGGGCATGCTGGACCGTGCCGAGGCGGCCTTCGAGCAACTCAAGGACACCGATACGCGCTATGCCCTGCCAGCGCTGCGCTCGCTGATCCGCATCTACGAATCCGAACACGATTGGCCGCGTGCCATCGAAGCCGTGCGCACCTTGCACGGACTGGTCGATGAACCGGTGCCGCAGTTGGTGCACTACTACTGCGAGCAGGCGCAAGGCGCGCTGGCGGCCAAGCCGGCCGACCTCGATGCGGCCCAGGCGGCGCTGGATGCCGCCGAGCATGCCGCCGAGGGCAGCGGGCGCGGTGGCCTGAGTCGTGGCTCCAAGGTGCGCACCGCCATGCTGCGTGCGCGTGTGGCCGCCCTTGAGAGCGACAGCAAGCGCGAACGCATGTACCTGGAAAGCATCCTGGCCGATGCACCCGAGTATGCCGGCCTGGTGGCCGAGGCCGTACTGAACAACTACCGTCAGGCCGGCGAGGAGGTCGAGGGCCTGGCGCGTCTGCGTACCCATTACGAACGCCACGCCTCCCTGGATCTGTTCAATGTGGTGTTCCGCGAATTGCGCGCCCAGCAAGGCAGCGAGCCGGCCTGGTCGTTCGCACGCGAAGCGCTGCGGCTGCATCCGTCCTTGCTCGGCCTGGATCGCCTGCTGGAGGCCGAGCTGGCCGCCCCGTCGGGCGATGCCGGCAAACCGCCAGTGCCGGGTGCAGACATGTCGCTGCTGCGCAGCCTGATCCATAAACATACGCAGCGCCTGGACCGCTACGCCTGCCGCAGCTGCGGTTTCCAGGCGCGTCGGTTCTACTGGCAATGCCCGGGTTGCAACGCCTGGGAAACCTACGCGCCGCGTCGTCTGGAAGAACTTGAATGATGGCTTTTCCCGCCCAGGCAGTCGCGCAGGCGCGCGTGCTGGTCGTCGGTGATGTGATGCTGGACCGCTATTGGTTCGGCGAGGTGGAACGGATTTCGCCCGAAGCGCCCGTGCCGGTGGTGCGGGTGGCGCGCCGTGAAGACAGGCTGGGCGGCGCGGCCAACGTGGCGCGCAACATTGCTGCGCTGGGCGCCCAGGCCGTCCTGATCGGTGTGGTCGGTGCCGACGAGGCCGGTCAGCGCATAGCGGCGCTGGCTGCCGAAGAGGGCGTGCGTACCAATCTGCCGGCCGATCCAGGCTGTCCTACCACGCTCAAGATGCGGGTGCTGGGACGCCAGCAGCAGCTGCTGCGCGTGGACTTCGAAGAGCTGCCCTCGGCGGACGTGGTCGATGCGGTGCATGACGCCTTGTTGCGCGAGTTGCCCCATTGCGATGTGCTGGTGCTGTCGGATTACGCCAAGGGAACGCTGGCGCGGGTCTCGGAGCTCATCGCCCTGGCGCGCGCGCGCAGCATTCCGGTGCTGGTCGACCCCAAGGGTGCCGACTACAGCCGCTACCGGGGCGCGACCCTGGTCACACCCAACCGCCTCGAAATGCAGCTTGCCGTGGGCCACTGGAGCGACGAAGACGACCTGACGCGCCGCGCCCAGGCCCTGCGTGAAACGCTGGATCTCGAAGCCTTGCTGGTCACCCGCTCGGAGCAGGGCATGACCCTCTTCCTGGAGCAGGGACGCGACCACGTCGACGCGCAGGCGCATGAAGTCTTTGACGTGTCCGGCGCAGGCGACACCGTGCTGGCCGCGCTGGCGGTGATGCGGGCGGCCGGCCTGTCTTGGGCCGAGGCCATGTATTGGGCCAACCGTGCCGGCGGCATTGTCGTCGGCAAGCTGGGCACCTCGGTGGTGACCGGCGCTGAACTTGCAGGAGATACCCCATGATTGTGGTGACTGGCGCAGCCGGCTTCATCGGCAGCAACCTGGTGCGCGGCCTCAACCGCCGTGGCATCCATGACATCCTTGCCATCGACGACCTCACCCAGGGCGACAAGTTTCTCAATCTGGTCGATTGCCGGATCGCCGACTACATGCACCACGAGGAAGCGCGCGAGCGCTTGCGTGCCGGCACGTTGCCCAAGTTGCGCGCGGTGCTGCATCAGGGCGCCTGCTCGGATACGACCGAGCGCGACGGCCGCTACATGATGGACAACAACTACCGTGTCACGCTGGAGTGGTTCGAGTTCTGCCAGGCGCAGCGCGTGCCGTTTCTGTATGCCTCGTCAGCGGCTGTCTACGGTGCATCGTCCGTCTATGTCGAAGACCCGGCCAACGAAGGCCCGCTGAATGTCTACGGGTATTCCAAACTGCTGTTCGACCAGGTGCTGCGCACCCGCATGGATCGCCTGACGTCCCAGGTGGTGGGCCTGCGTTATTTCAACGTCTATGGTCCCCATGAGCAGCACAAGGGCCGCATGGCTTCAGTGGCTTTCCACAACATGAACCAGTTCCTCGCCGAAGGTCATGTGCGCCTGTTCGAGGGTTGGGATGGTTACGCCAACGGGGGGCAGAGCCGCGATTTCATCTCGGTGGAGGACGTGGTCGCCGTCAACCTGCATTTTCTGGATAACCCCGCAGTCTCGGGTATCTTCAACTGCGGCACCGGGCGGGCGCAGCCCTTCAACGACGTGGCTGTCGCAGTGGTCAACAGTCTGCGTGCCGAGCAGGGCGAGGCCGCCTTGTCGCTGGAGGCCCTGGTCGAGCAGGGCCTGATCCGGTATATCCCCTTCCCGGATGACTTGAAGGGCCGTTACCAGAGTTTTACGCAGGCCAATGTGGACAGCCTGCGCGCGGCCGGCTTCGAGGCGCCCATGCGCGATGTGCAGGCCGGCGTCAGCGAGTACGTGCGCTACTGGCGCGCACGCAAGTAAGGCGGGGGCGCCCGGGGCCGTCCGTCAGGGCGGACCCGCTAGGGCAAAGCAAGACACTCGGGGGGCGGCATGGCTGCCCCCTGACGCATTCTGGAGCCCGTGGCGGCAGGGGCCGCCCGCAACCCGGAGTGCAACCATGTTCCCGTCCCGTCTTTCCCTGCTGGCCCGCCTCGCGTTGATGGCGGCCTTGCTGGCACCCGCGGCCTCGGCCCGGGCGCTTGACGTCAATCTGGCCGACGCCGCCCAACTGGCGCATCTCAAGGGGCTGGGGCCCGCCACGGCCGAG
>JAEWJD010000097.1 GCA_023386765.1 Pseudomonadota bacterium
TAGCGGCCAATGATGGCCGCGGCATCCGGGATGCGGACCTGATCCAGAATGCGCCTGGCTGCCGCCTCGGCCTGGCGCTGGTCGCCCGGCTGGTGCAGGCGGATGGCCTCCACGATCTGCGAACCCACCGTGAACACCGGGTTCAGGGAGGTCATCGGTTCCTGGAAGATCATCCCCAGGTCGTTGCCGCGCATGCCGCGCATGGTGTCTTCCGAGGCCGCGCCCAGGTCGATGCTCTCGCCGGGCGAACGATGGAATGTCATGCGGCCCTGCTCGATGCGGCCGCCGCCGAACTCCACCAGACGCATCACGGCCAGCGAGGTCACCGACTTGCCCGATCCGGACTCGCCCACGATGGCCAGCGTCTCGCCGCGATCGACGTGCAGGCTCAGGTCCTTGACGGCGCGGAAGGTATTGGGGCCCCGACCGAAGGCGATCGACAGGTTTTCGATCTCCAGCACACGCCGGTTCTGACTCGTAGTAGTGCTCATGTGCTTCAAATCCTCTTGGCCATGCGCGGATCGACCGCGTCGCGCAGACCGTCACCCAGCATGTTGATCGCCAGGATGGTCACCGACAGGAACAGCGCCGGGAAGGCGATCAGGTAGGGCTTGATCTGCCACAACGCACGCCCTTCGGCCATGATGTTGCCCCACGACGGCAGCGACGGCGGCACGCCCGCGCCGATGAACGACAGGCTGGCCTCGGCCAGGATCGCCACGCCGCAGATATAGGTGGCCTGCACCATCAGGGCCGCCAGGGTGTTGGGGAAGATATGGCGCAGCACGATGCGCAGACGGCTCGCGCCGGCGGCCACGGCGGCCTCCACATAGGGTTGCTCGCGCAGCGACAGCACCAGGCCACGCACCAGCCGCACCACACGCGGCACTTCGGCCACGGTGATGGCGATGATGACGTTCTCCAGCGATGCGCGCGACAGCGCGATCAAGGCGATGGCCAGCAGGATGGTCGGGATGGACATGAAACCGTCCATGATGCGCATCACGATGGCATCGACCCAGCGCACGAAGCCGGCCGCCAGGCCGATGAACACGCCGATCACGGTCGACAGGGCCGCCACCGAGAAGCCCACGATGAGCGAGACGCGCGCGCCGTAGATCACGCGCGAGTACACATCGCGGCCCAGCAGGTCGGTGCCAAACCAGAACTGCTCGCTCGGCGCACGCGTGCGATGGATGGGCGACAGGGTCGTGGGATCGACCGTTCCCAGCCAGGGGGCAAACACCGCCATCAGGAACAGCAGCACTATCAACAGCCCCCCCACGCCAGCGGTGGGATGCCGTTTCACGAATTCGAGAACTTGGCGCATCAGTATTTAATCCTCGGGTCGAAGGCGCGATAAAGCAGATCGACCAGCAGGTTGATCAGCACGTACATGAAGCTGAACAGCAGGATGACCCCCTGGATCACCGGATAGTCGCGACGCAGAATCGCATCGACCACCAGCCGGCCCAGCCCGGGAATGGAGAACACCGTCTCGGTGACCACCGTGCCACTGATCAACAGGGCCACGCCGCTGCCGATGACGGTGATGATGGGCACCGCCGCGTTCTTGAGCGCATGGCGGAACAGCAGGCCGCGGTTGCCCACCCCCTTGGCGCGCGCCGTGCGCACGTAATCCTGGTTGAGCGTCTCCAGCAGCGTCGCACGGGTGATCCGCGTGATCAGGGCGACGTAGACGCTGCCCAGCGCCAGGGCAGGCAGCACCAGCGTATGCAGCGACGCCCAGAAACCGTCAGCCAGGGGCACATAGCCCTGCACCGGGAACCAGCGCAACTGCAGGCCGAAGATCCATGCCAGCAGGTAGCCCACCGCGAACGACGGCACCGAGAAGCTGAACACGGCCAGGACCATGATGGTGCGGTCCTGCAGGCGGTTGTGCTTCCAGGCAGCCAGCGCACCGATGGGAATGGCGATGATCACCGACACCAGCAGCGTCATGAGCATCAGCGAGAAGGTCGGGGCCAGCCGCTGGCTGATCATGTGGCTGACCGGCAGGCCGGTAAACAGCGACGCCCCCAGATCCCCGTGGATCACATCCCAGCCCCAGGCTCCGAAGCGCTGCAGAAACGGCTGATCCAGCCCGAGCGTGGCGCGGATGCGCGCGATATCCTGCGGCGTGGCGTCCTCGCCGGCCAGCAGCGCGGCCGGATCGCCGGGCGCCAGGTCCAGCAGGCCGAATACGAACAGCGCGACAAACAGCATGACCGGCAGTGTCATGAGCAGTCGTCGCAGTGTGTACGAAAGCATTGATTCCCCTTCCTTCAGTCAAGCCAGGGCCTGGCGGCCATGGCACCCAAACCGGCCCGGCTCGCAAGCCGGGTCGATGTGCGGCGGATTCTAGTAAGGCACTAGCGTTCCATCCATATCAATCTTTTAAAAAAAGCATTGCCTTTATTAGAAACCTCTCGCAAAGCCTTGCCAGCAATGGAACTCGCCGGCAGGCGTGCCAACCCGCCCTAGGGAAAGCCCCTAGGGATTCCGGCAGCCCGGCGTGCACAAAAAACCTCCCCGCCCGCCGGTTTCTGGCCGGCCAACGGGGAGGTTATAGAGGATTCTGGAGAGATCCCGCCC
>JAEWJD010000103.1 GCA_023386765.1 Pseudomonadota bacterium
CGGTTGCGATCATCCGCCGGCGGCAGAAAGCCGCCGCGCGCCGGATGACCGTCGCGGCCCAGCCCGCCGGCATCGACCGGCTTGATGAAGAACGCCCACTGCCACAATGGCGGCAACGCCTCTGCGGCCCGGGGTGCAGGCACCCCCAGCGTCGCCGCGATGCGCGCCGCGTGCAAGGGGTCGAGCGAGTCGGGCTGACATTCGGTGCCGCCTATCCATTGATCCAAAGCGGGCTGGGACATGTCGTAGTGCTCCTGTATGTGACGGACAGGGGCAAGCATGCCCGCCGCCCGCGCGGGTGTAAATTCGTATTTCAGCAAGGCGGGCTTAGGCACAAGCGAAACACGCGCGGCGATCAGCAACCGCGAAACGCCGGCGGACGCTTTTCGGCGAACGCCTGCATGCCTTCCAGATAGTCTTCGGTATAACCCAGCGACTGCTGCCATCGCGCCTCCAGGTCGATCTGCTCGGCCAGGGTGTTGTCCCAGGATGCCTGCAGCGCCTGTTTGGCGGCGCCGTAGGCCCGGGTGGGGCCGCCCGCCAGCCGCCGGGTCAGCGCCGCCAGCGTCTGCGGCAAGGCGTCGTCAGGCACGACCTGCCAGATCAGCCCCCAGTCCAAGGCCTGCTGCGCGCTGACCGGCTCGCCGAACAACACCGCTCCCATGGCGCGCGCCTGCCCGGCCAGACGCGGCAGAAAGTAAGTGCCGCCGGCATCCGGCAGCAGGCCGATCTGGCTGAAGGCCTGGACGAATCGCGCCGAGCCGGCCGCCACCACGACATCACAGGCCAGCACCAGACTGGCGCCGGCACCGGCCGCCACGCCGTTCATCAGGCAGATCACCGGCACCGGCAAAGCGCGCAGGCGCAGGATCAGGGGCCGGTACCAGCGCTTGAGCATTTCGCTCAGGTCACGCCGTGCCCCCTCCTGGGCAGGCTGGCGTTCGGCCAGGTCCTGGCCGGCGCAGAACGCGCGCCCGGCGCCGGTCAGGATGACGCCGCGCAGTCCGGGCTCGGCCTCCAGCGCATCGAGCGCCTGCGACAGCTCTTCGTGCATGCGCTGGGTAAAGCTGTTGAGCCGCGCCGGCCGGTTCAGCGTGATGCACGCCACGCCATCCTGGATGTCGAACAGGATCTGCTCATAGACCAGGTGGTTCATGCCATTTCCTCCCATTGCGCCAGCTGTTCTGCGGTATCGCCGAACAAGGCATCCAGCACCGTCAGGCGTTTGAAGAAATCGCCCACCTCCAGTTCATCGGTCATGCCCATGCCGCCGTGCAGCTGCACCGCTGAATGCCCGATTTCGCGGCCGCTGCGCGCCAATTGCAGCTTGGCGGCGGCGATCCCCCGGCGGCGCTCGCGCGGGTCGGGCTGATTGAGCGCGGCTACCGCCACATAGGCCATCGACAACGCCATCTCCTTGGCGACCAGCATATCGGCCATGCGGTGCTGGACGACCTGGAAGGCCGCCAGCGGCTGGCCGAACTGGCGGCGCGTCTTGACATAATCGAGCGTCAGCTCCAACAGGCGAGACATGGCGCCTGCGCCATGGGCGCACAGCGCCGCGATGCCCCAGGCCAGCGCGTGCTCCAGGGCCTGGTCGGCAGCCGCCCCGCGCGCCAGCAACGCCTGCGCCGGCAGGACAACCCGATCCAGTTGCAGGCGGGCGCAGCGACTGCGATCGAGCGTGGGGGTGTCCAGCCGCTGCAGCCCACAAGCCGAAGCCGGCAAGGCGAACAACAGGGTCTGCGCTTCGGGGCCGCGCGCCGTCAGCAGGATCAGGTCGGCGACCCCGCCATGCCACACCAGCGTCTTGACGCCATTGACCACCCAGCCCTCGCCCTCGGGCACGGCATGGCAGTCCTGCGGCGCCACCGCGTAGCGCCGGCCCGGCTCCTGATAGGCCACTGTCGCCACCACCTCGCCGATGGCAATACCCGGCAGCCAGCGGGCCTGGGCTGCAGGGTCGCAGGCCTGCAGCATCGCGCCGGCCATGACGGCACTGGGGATGACCGGTTCGGCGACCAGGCCTCGGCCCAGTTCGAGATGCACCGGCAGCAGGCTGTCTGCCGGTTCGCCAAAACCGCCGTGCTCCTGCGGGATGTTCAATCCCAGCACGCCCAGCCCGGCCAAGGCCTGCCAGACCTGCGAGTCAAGCGTGCTGCGCGCGGCGCGCTCGCGTCGTTGAGTCATGCCCCAGTGCTGCGAGACCAGGCGCTGCACGCTGTCGGCCAGCATGCGTTGCTCATCGGAATATTCAAAATCCATGCCTTGTTCCTCTGCGGATGGGATTGCGTTCACAGGCCCAGCATCATTCGGGCGATGATGCCTTTCTGCACTTCGGTAGTGCCGCCGTAGATCGACGTCTTGCGCATGTCCACATAGGCAGCGCCAGCCGCCGCCGCCATGGCCGGGCCAGGGCCCTGGAAGCCGGCGTCGGCCTGCAGCCAGTCGGGGTCATAGGGCCAGGCGCAGGGGCCGGCCACCTCCATCTGCAGCATCGCCAGGTCCTGCTGGATCTCGGAGCCGCGGATCTTCAGGATGGAGGCCTGAGGGCCGGGCGTGCCATCGTTGCTGCTGGCCACGCGCAGCAGCAACATCTCCAGCGCCATGATGTCGACCTCCAGATTGGACAAGCGGTCACGAAAGCGGCTGTCGGCCAGCAACGGCCGCCCGCGCACCTGGGTCTGTGCCGCCATGTGCTTGAGTACCCCCAGCTCGCGATAACAATGGCCCAGCCCGGCGATGCCGGTGCGCTCGTGCCCCAGCAGATACTTGGCGTAGGTCCAACCCTTGTTCTCCTCGCCCACCCGCCCGCTGACCGGAACGCGCACGTCCTCCAGCCAGACCTCGTTGACCTCCTGCCCGCCATCCAGCGTGCGGATCGGGCGGACCGTGACGCCCGGCGCGCGCATATCCAGCAAAAGCATGGAAATACCCTGCTGCGGGCGCGCGTCGATGTCGGTGCGGACCAGACAGAACATTTTGTCGGCATGCTGGGCCAGGGTGGTCCAGGTTTTCTGGCCATTGACCACGTAGTGATCGCCGTCGCGCACGGCACGGGTCTTGAGCGAAGCCAGGTCTGATCCCGCACCCGGCTCCGAATAGCCCTGGCACCACCAGTCCTCGATCCGGATCATGCGCGGCAACAACGTGGCGCATTGTTCTGCGCTGCCGTACTTCATCAGCACCGGGCCGATCATGCTCAAGCCGAAAGGCAGCAGGCGGGGCGCGCCCGCGCGAAAGCACTCAACCTCGAAGATCAGGCGCTGCATCGCGTTCCAGCCCGTGCCGCCGTGCTCGCGGGGCCAGTTCGGCGCCCCCCAGCCGTGATCCGCAAGGATATTGTGCCAACGCACGTAATCGTCGCGTTCCAGGCGTTGGTGGCGCAAGGTGCGCTCGCGGATATCCTGCGGCAGTTGCTGCTGCGCGAACGTCCGCACCTCGTCACGAAAACGCTGCTCCGTGGCAGTCCAAGTCAGGTTCATGTCTTCCTCCTTGGCCCTATCTAGCCACGCGCGCCAGGGTCCGACAATTTGGCTATGCCGAAGGGCGGCTTCCGCCAGGACAGAGAGCCGCCAGCCTACGCTTGCGCAAAAGCCCTGCTTAAGCAATGAAGAATGGCCCGCTGCGCCCGCCCCGCGCCACACTTGCCGGCAAGCCATCCCGGAGCCGTCCATGACCCCACCCCCTCTTCCTGACTCCTGTGCCGCCGGCGCAGACGCCACGTTCCGCCAGGCACTCGATGCCGGCCGCTTCCTGATCCAGCGCTGCGAACAGTGCGAACGCGCCGTGTTCTACCCGCGCATGATCTGCCCGCATTGCGGCGCCGAACGCCTGGGCTGGATCGAACCCGAGGGAGCCGGCGTGGTCTATGCCACGACCGTGGTGCGGCGCAAGCCGCAGGCCGGCGGCGACTACAACGTGGCGTTGGTCGATCTGACCGAGGGTGTGCGGATGATGAGCCGCATCGACGGCATGCCCCCCGAGGCGGTGGCCATCGGCATGGCGGTGCGAGCCCGCGTGATCCAGGAAAACGGCCAGGGTCTGGTGGTCTTCACGGCGCAGGAGGAAATCCGATGACATTGCAGGCACTGCGTGGCGCGGTGGCGGTGGCCGGCGTCGGCCACGCCGGGCTGGGACAGGCCCACGGCTATACCGAAATGGAAATCCTCGTGCAGGCCGCGCAACGCGCGGTCGCCGACGCGGGGCTCAGCATGCGTGACATCGATGGCCTGTGCACGGCCAGCGTGGCCGCGCCGATGTGGGCCATGCCGGTGATCGAGCACCTGGGCATCCGCCCGCACTTCATCGACAGCACCATGCTGGGAGGGTCGAGCTTCGTGGCCCACCTGATGCCGGCCTTGCATGCGCTGGTCAGCGGCCAGTGCCAGGCCGTGCTGGTGTGCTACGGCAGCACTCAGCGCACATCGAGCCTGAACCGCGCCGAGATCGGCCGGGTGCGCAAGCAGTTCGACCCCCAGCCCTATGAAACCCCCTACGATCCGCTCAGCCCCCTGAGCTCCTATGCCCTGGCCGCCTCGCGCCACATGCATCAGTACGGCACGCGCCGCGAAGATCTGGCCCAGGTCGCCCTGGCCGCCAACCAGTGGGCGCAATTGAATCCCGATGCACAACTGCGCGACGTGCTCACCCTGGAGGACATCCTGGCCGCCCGCATGGTGTCGGACCCGCTGAGCGTGCGCGATTGCTGCCTGGTCACCGACGGCGCCGGCGCCTATGTACTGGTGCGTGCCGAACGCGCACGCGACCTGCCGCGCCCGCCGGTCTACGTGCTGGGCAACGCCACCGCCGTCTGGAATCGCCAGATTTCCTCGATGGAAGACCTGACCGTCACCGCCGCCACGGAATCCGGCGCCAGCGCCTACGCCATGGCGGGCGTGACGCCCACCGACATCGACGTGGTCGAGCTCTATGACGCTTTCACCATCAACACCCTGCTGTTCCTGGAGGACCTGGGTTTCTGCCGCAAGGGCGAAGCGCGCGACTTCATTGCCAACGGCGCGATTGCACCGGGTGGCCGCCTGCCGGTCAACACCAATGGCGGCGGCCTGTCCTGCATCCATCCGGGAATGTATGGCGTTTTCATCATGATCGAAGCCGTGCGCCAGCTGCGCGGCGACTGTGGCGCACGCCAGGTCGCCGGGGCCGAGCTGGCGCTGGTGCACGGAAATGGCGGTACCCTCTCCAGCCAATCCACTGCCATTCTTGGCACCCAGGCCACCCTTTGATCTCTGAATCCAACGATGTCTCTCGCACACCCCACACGCATTCATGAATTGCTGGCTGCCCAGGCAGCACGCCAACCGGACGCCGTGCTGCTGCACGAGGAAGACGGCGGGCGCTGCACCTATGGCGAGCTGTGGCGCCAGGTCGGCATGGCCGCCGAATGGCTGCAGGCCCAGGGCGTGCAGCCCGGCCACCGCGTGCTGGTGGTAGGAGAAAACTGCCGGGCCATGCTGCTGGCACTCTTTTCGTGCAGCGTGCTGGGCGCCTGGCCGGTCGGCGTGAACGCGCGCCTGAGCGCGCGTGAGATCGCCACCATCCAGACCCATGCGCAGCCCCAGATCGCGCTCTACACCAGCGGCGTATCGAGCGCGGCACGCGCCCATGCCGAACAGGCTGGCGCCATGGCGACCGACCCTGGCGTCTGGGGCAGCGGCCTGGATCACTGGCGCGCGCCCCAGGCTACGCCGGCCGAACCGCCGTCCATCGCACCACTGGTGGCAACCGTGATCTACACCTCCGGCACCACGGGGGCACCCAAGGGGGTCCTGGTGCCGCATCGCGGCCTGGTGCACTTTGCCGGCATTTCTGCCGCCTCGCGCCGCCTGCAACCGGCCGACATCGCCTACGCCGCCCTGCCTCTGTCGCACATTTTCGGCATTGCCACCGTGCTGCTGGCCACCATTGCGGGCGGCGCCAGCCTGGTGCTGCGCAGCCGCTTCGATCCGGCCGACGTACTGGGCTCGCTGACCGAGCCTGGCATCACCATTCTGCAAGGCGTGCCGACCATGTTCACGCGCCTGCTGGCGGCCATCCCCGAACCACGCTCGCCCATCAGCTCACGTCTGCGATACGTGTACACCGGCGGCGCGGGGGGCGGGCCCCCCCCCCCCCCCCCCCCGCCGCGCCCCCGCC
>JAEWJD010000199.1 GCA_023386765.1 Pseudomonadota bacterium
GGAATGGATAGGTCTGCTGGGCCAGGAAGGTGCCCGGCATGTCGTTGTCCAGGATGCCGTACTTGACCGGCAGGCGCTTGCCCGCACCGCGCACGGCGGTACCGAACAGATAGTCGATGAAGGAGAAATGGGCCGCGTAGTTGCGGTCGATGGCCTCTTCATCGGTCGCGTGATGCCAGTGATGGAAGTCCGGCGTCACGATGATGTAGCGCAGCCAGCCCCAGGGCAGGCGGATATTGGAGTGGATCAGCACGGCCTGGAAGCCGACGATGATGATGTAGGCGTCCAGCACATCCTTGGAGAAACCCAGCACGAACAGCACCCCGAGCACCGCCACGCGGGTGATCAGCAGCTCGACCACATGCAGGCGCGAGCCCGACAGCCAGTCCAGCGTGCGGGTGCTGTGGTGTACCGCGTGAAAGCGCCACAGGAAGGGGATCTCGTGATAGGCACGGTGCGCGGCGTACTGGGCCAGGTCGGCCACCAGCACACCCAGGAACAGCTCCACCGGAAACGGCAGCGACACGATGGCAGCCTGCAACGGCGGATAGGCCGCCCACGAGAACAGCTTGTGCACGAAGAAGTTGATGCACAGCAGCACCGCCCCCACCGAGAGGTGGTTGAACAGGAAGTGCTTCATGTCCACCTGCCAGTCCACGCGGAATACCGGCTGGCCGGGATAAAGCGGGAACAGCTTCTCGAAGATGATGAAAACCGTGCTGGAAGCCAGCAGGTCCAGGATGAACCAGTCCAGCCCCAGATAAGGATGGCCGCCCGTGTTGGTCTGGCTGACCACCACATTGCTGCCGCCGGCGGCCACCGCCAGGCATACCAGCGCGAAAGCGCTGATGTTCAACCAGCGCCGGCGCCCCAGCACCGTGTTGCCCAGCGAAATCGTGCCCGCGATCAGGAGCGCCGAGAACAGCAGCACCCGCATGGCGTCGACATCGTAGTAGGCGCGCAGTTCGGGCGTGGTGAGATAGGCGGGAAAATGAAAGGCCAGCACGCCCAGCACAGCCAGGATGGCCAGAAACAAGGCAATCACGCCGCTCATCATGCCGGTGCCGCGATAGATGCGGCCATCCTGGCGAAACAGGTTCAACATCCGGCGGTGGGCCGGCGGAACGGGAGGCAGTTGCGGTTCCATATCATTATTGCGTTACCCGGGGTTGCGAGTGTAGCGTCCCCCCCGCCCGGCTCCTGCAAGCAAACGTGACTAGCCTTCGCGCAGACGCCGCCACAGGGTGGTGGGGCTGATGCCCAGGATTTCACAGGCTGCACGCCGGTCGCCGCCGCAACGCGCCAGCACCTCGCGGATATGGGCCACCTGCTGGCGCCGCCCATGCCGGGCCAGATCCTCGGGGGCGGCCTGGGCGGCGCGTGCCAGTTCCGGCGCCACGTCGTCCAGGATACGGCGCACCTGGGCTTCGGGCAGCGTCGCTTCGTGCCCGGCCAGGTAGACGGCCAGGCGCTCCAGCACGTTTTCCAGCTCACGGATGTTGCCGGGCCAGGTGTAGCCCAGCAGCGCCGCCTCGGCGCAGGCCGGCAACGGCACGCGCGGCGCCAACCCCAGCGTCTGCTGCACCCGCTCGTAAAGGCGCTGGGCCAGCGGCCAGATGTCTTCGCGGCGTTCGCGCAGGGTTGGCATGTCGATGCGCAGGATGTTCAGACGGAAGAACAGATCCTGGCGGAACTCACCGGCCGCCACCATGGCTGGCAGATCACGATGCGTGGCGGCGATGATGCGCACATCGACCGGCACCGGCTCGATACCGCCGACCGGCAGCACCTGACGTTCCTGCAGCACCCGCAGCAGGCGGATCTGCAGTGCGGCCGGCATGTCGCCGACCTCGTCCAGGAACAGCGTGCCGTTGTGGGCCGACTCGAACAGGCCGGGCTTGCCGCCCCGGCGCGCGCCGCTGAACGCGCCATCCTCATAGCCGAACAATTCGCTTTCGAGCAGATTTTCCGGAAAGGCCGCGCAGTTGACCGCGATGAAGGGGAAGTGATGGCGCGCGCTGGCCTGGTGCATGCCCTGGGCCAGCACCTCCTTGCCGGTGCCGCTTTCGCCGCCGATCAGCACGGTCGAGTCCACCTGGGCGTAGCGCCGCGCGAGCATGCGCGCCTTCTCCAGCGCCGCCGAGGTGCCGAACAGATCATCCAGGGTATAGCGCACCGTGTTGGCGCGCGCCCGCGCGCGGGTGCGCAGGCTGCGATCGGCGCGGTGGATGGCGCCGGCCTCTTGCAGGGTCAGGACGGCTCCGGACACGCCTCCCCCGATGGCCAGCGGAATCCGGTTGACCACCACCATCTTGCCAGCCAGCCGATGCACGGACTCCGCCTCGCGCTTGCCGCTGCGCAAGACCTCGTCCAGCGATAGCGCCGGCGAAATCTCTTCCAGGCGGCGCCCGGCCAGCCCGGCGGCATTGATGCCCAGCAACCGCTCGACGGCCGGGTTCAGCGCCTGCACTCGGCCCGAGGCATCCACGGCCGCCACGCCCTCGTCCAGGTTGGCCAGCACCGCATTCAGGTACTCGCGCCGCCCGGATTCGATGCGCTGCAGACGGGTGATCTCGATGGCATCCTCGATACAGGCCGCCACCGTATCCAGCGAATACACCAGTACGCCGGCCAGGCCCATGCGGTCGGCGTAGTCCACGATCAGGCCCGACCCCACCAGCACTTCGATGCCTTCGTCCTTGAGCACCTTGGCCTGGGCCAGCGCATCGTCCTGGTCGCGGTAGGTCCGCACCGGGATCCCCACCGCGAACATGCGCATGAAGGTGTCCAGATCGGGATACTGCGCCTCCTGGCCCAGCAGCGCCACGCGCGGCGAAATGCGGCGCGCGGTGGCCAGGGCGTTCATGACCTCGAAGCCGCTGATCTTGAGCTGCACCACCGGCACCGTCACATGGCGGCGCAGATAGCTGCCGTTGAGCCCGGCCGCCACCACGGCATCTAGCCGCCCCTCGCGGGCAGCCTCGTTGATGGCCGTGGCAGCGGCCTCGAAACCAGCCTCGATCAGCTTGAACTCGCCGCGCCCGGCGTAGCGCGGCAGGATCTGCGCGAAGGTGCGCGAGATGCGCGCCACCCCAACTGCCCAGATGCGCGGCAACGCCGCGGATTCGCTATCCAACGGGGCGGGAAAGGGCAACATGGCAGCTCCAGGCGAGGACAAAGCAGGGCAATCATTTCAACATTGCAATTTCTTTATTTCAATCATGAAAACCCTGCCCTGCCTACGCCCGCCTTGCCCTGGGGAAATGAAGTTGGCACGCATTTTGCGTAGTGGAAGAATCCCCCGGCCATGCCGGATCATGCCCCGCCTCGCAGATGGAGTTCACCATGCAGCCCTCTTCCTCAACCGACCTGCCGGCCAGTGCCGGTCTGCGCCTGCACCAGGCCATGCAAGCCGAACAGCCGCTTCAGGTCGTCGGCGCCATCAACGCCAATCATGCGCTGCTGGCGCAACAGGCCGGTTTCCGGGCCATCTATCTATCCGGCGGCGGCGTGGCGGCCGGCTCGCTGGGCGTGCCCGACCTGGGCATCGTGGGCCTGGAAGATGTGCTGACCGATGTGCGGCGCATCACCGAGGTTTGCAGCCTGCCGCTGGTGGTCGATGCCGACACCGGCTTTGGCGCCTCGGCCTTCAACGTGGCGCGCACGACCCGCAGCCTGGTGGCCGCGGGCGCGGCCGCCATGCAGATCGAAGACCAGGCGCCCGCCAAGCGCTGCGGTCACCGTCCCAACAAGGAAGTGGTCACGCTGCCGGAAATGGTGGACAGCATCAAGGCGGCCGTGGACGCGCGCGTGGATCCCAACTTCATCATCATCGCCCGCACCGACGCGCTGGCCAGCGAAGGCCGTCAGAGCGCCCTCGACCGTCTGGCGGCCTGCATCGAAGCCGGCGCCGATGTGGCCTTCCCCGAGGCCGTCCATGATCTGGAGAGCTTTCGTGAATTCGCCCGCGCCCTGCCCGCGCCGATCCTGGCCAACATCACCGAGTTCGGCCAGACCCCCATGCTGACCGTGCAGGAGCTGGCCGATGCCCAGGTCGCCCTGGCGCTCTACCCGCTGTCGGCCTTCCGCGCCATGAACCGCGCGGCCCAGCGCACCTACGAAGCCATCCGGCGCGACGGCACCCAGCGCGCCATGCTCGAGCAGATGCAGACGCGCATGGAACTCTACGAAAGCATCGGCTACTTTGCCTACGAAGAAAAACTCGACGCGCTGTACGCGGCCAAGTCGGCCTGAAACGCCGGCATCCGCAAGCAAGCCCGCCCGACCGACCAGAACGGAGACACCCCTGATGCAGCACCCCGCCCAAGACCCCTATCTGCTGAGCTACGAAGCAGGCGCCGACCACGGCCTGCACTTTTCGGTGCCCGCCTTCGCGGCCGACCATGGCCTGAGCGCCAGCCGCCTGCCCTATGTGGCGCGCGTGCTGATCGAGAATGCCCTGCGCCATGAAAGCGCCCCCGGCACCGAACGCCCGCACGCGCTGGCCCTGCTGCGCGCCTACCACCCGGACACCGCCGCCCAGGCCGAGGCAGCCGACGTCTGGCTGCACCCGACCCGCGTGCTGGCCCAGGACGTCAGCGGCATCCCCAGCCTGATCGACCTGGCCGCCATGCGCGACGTGCTGCAGGCGCGCGGCGGCGATCCACGCCGCATCAACCCCATGATTCCGGTCGACCTGATCGTGGATCACTCCTTGATCGCCGAAGAAGGCGGCCACCCCGGCGCGCGCCAGGCCAACGAAGCACGCGAATATGCCCAGAACCGCGAGCGCTACACCTTTCTGAAGTGGGCCCAGGGGGCCTTCGACAATCTGCGCCTGGTGCCGCCCGGCAAAGGCATCCTGCACCAGATCAACGTGGAATACCTGGCCGATGTGGCGACCTGCGTCACCACGGCGCAGGGCGCGCGCGTGACCTGTCCCGATACGCTGGTCGGCACCGACAGCCACACCACCATGGTCAATGCCCTGGGCGTGCTGGGCTGGGGCGTGGGCGGCATCGAGGCCGAGGCCGCCATGCTGGGCGATGCGCTGGTCCTGCGCGCGCCCGAGATCATCGGGGTGCGGCTGTTCAACCAACCGCCCCCCGGCATCACCGCCACCGATATCGTGCTCAATCTCACGCGCATCCTGCGCGAGGCCAAGGTGGTGGCCCAATTCGTGGAATTCACCGGCGAAGCTCTCGACGGCGTGCTGTCGCTGGAAGACCGCGCCACCCTGTCGAACATGGCGCCCGAGTATGGTTCGACCTGCGCCTATTTCCCCATCGACGAGGAAACCCTCGCCTACCTGGCGCGCACCGGGCGCCAGCCGGCACAGGTCTCGCGGGTGCGCCGCTATGCCCAGGCGGCCGGCCTGTGGCGCACCGGCGCCGCGCCGGGATACCGCCGCACGGTGGAGGTGGACCTGGCGCAGATCACCCGCGTGGCCGCCGGCCCCACCCGCCCCCAGGACCGCATCACGCTGGCCGAGGTGCCGTTGACCTTCAGGAAAACCACGGCCGCCCTGCCTGCCACCCCCAGCCCCGAGCTGCCCGAGGGGGCCGTGGTGCTGGCCGCCATCACCAGCTGCACCAACACCTCCAACCCGCGTCTGCTGGTGGCCGCCGGCCTGCTCGCCCGCAAGGCGCAGGCCCTGGGCTTGCGCCCGCCAGCCTGGACCAAGAC
>JAEWJD010000227.1 GCA_023386765.1 Pseudomonadota bacterium
CCATCCTAGCGCCCCCGGCCGTGTGTCCCACTACAATCCGGGGTTGTGACTTTGCCTTGTGCGGGCCCCTTGCCCGCGATGACTCCCATGACGACCCCCAAATCCCCTGACGCCCAGCCCGCCCAAGACACGACGCCCTCCCTGACGCCGTCGACCGAGGCCGCGCTGGCGCCTGCCGCCCACGCGCCGGCCAGCCCTGGCGCCACGCACATCCGCAGCTTCGTGCACCGTCGCGGCCACATCACGCCGCGCCAGCGCGATGCGCTGGAGCAGTTGATGGGGAAGTGGTCGATTTCCTATGCACCGCGCGGACTGGATTGCAGCGCTGCTTTCGGGCGCGAGGCCCCGACCATCCTGGAAATCGGCTTCGGCATGGGCGAGACCACCGAGAAAATCGCGCTGGCCCGCCAGGAAGACAACTTCCTGGGCGTGGAAGTATTCAATGCCGGCGTGGGCTCGATGCTGCATCGCATCGAAACCAGCCAGCTGAACAATGTACGCATCATCCAGCACGACGCGGTCGAGGTCGTGCGCGACATGATCGCGCCGGACTCGCTGGCCGGCGTGCATGTCTACTTTCCCGATCCCTGGCCCAAGAAACGCCACCACAAGCGCCGCCTGCTGCAGCCGGCCTTCGTGGCATTGCTGGCCAGCCGCATCCGCCCGGGCGGCTACCTGCACTGCGCCACGGACTGGCAGGACTACGCCGTCCAGATGCTGGACGTGCTCAGCGGCGAGCCGCTGCTGGAAAACACGGCGGCCGACTACGCCGAGCGGCCCGCCTACCGCCCCCAGACCAAATTTGAAACCCGCGGCCTGCGTCTGGGCCACGGTGTCTGGGATCTGGTGTTCAAGCGCAAGGGCTAAGGCCCGCTGACAGAGGCTGCGTCATGCTCTACCCCCCGATCGAACCCTACCGCCACGGCATGCTGGATACCGGCGACGGCCACCAGGTGTACTGGGAGCTTTGCGGCAACCCCCAGGGCAAGCCGGCGGTCTTTCTGCACGGCGGCCCGGGCAGCGGCTGCTCGCCGGTGCACCGCCAGTTGTTCGACCCGCAGCGCTACCACGTGCTGTTGTTCGATCAACGCGGCTGCGGCCGCTCGCTGCCCCATGCCAGCCTGGAGCACAACACCACCTGGGATCTGGTGGCCGACATCGAGCGCCTGCGCACCGAGATCATGGGCGCGGAACGCTGGCTGGTGTTCGGCGGCTCCTGGGGATCGACCCTGGGGCTGGCCTACTCGCAGACCCACCCCGGGCGCGTCAGCGAGCTGGTGGTGCGCGGCAACTTAACCCTGCGCCGCGCCGAAGTGCAGTGGTTCTACCAGGAAGGCGCCTCGGGGCTCTTTCCCGACCGCTGGGAAGCCTACCTGGAGCCGATCCCGCCCGAAGAGCGCGGCGATCTGGTGGCCGCCTATCGCAAGCGCCTGACCAGCGACGACCGCGAGACGCAGCTGCGCGCCGCGCGCGCCTGGAGCGCCTGGGAAGACCATACGATCACCCTGCTGCCCAGTCCGCGCCACCAGCAAAGTCACGCCGCCGACCAGTCGGCGCTGGCCTTCGCGCGCATCGAAAACCACTACTTCACGCATGGCGGCTTCATGGAAGAAGGCCAGCTGCTGCGTGATGCGCACAAGCTGCGTGGCATTCCCGGCACCATCGTGCAGGGACGCTACGACGCCTGCACCCCGGCACGCACCGCCTGGGAGCTGCACCGCGCCTGGCCCGAGGCCCAGTTCCACCTCGTCCCCGACGCCGGTCACGCCTTCGACGAGCCCGGCACCCTGGCCCGCCTGCTGGAGGCCACCAACCAATACGCAAGCAAGGATTGATTATGCAGATCACCCTTAACGGCCAGCCGCATGAGCTGGCTGCCGCCACCACCGTCGTCGGCCTGCTCGACGCCCTGGGTTACACCGGCAAACGGGTCGCCGTCGAACGCAACGGCGAGATCGTCCCCAAAAGCCAGCACAGCGCCACTCCGCTGGCCGCCGGCGACCAGATCGAAATCGTGGTGGCCGTGGGCGGGGGCTGAACCCTCGTTAGCAAGCTGTTACAACCTCGATGTGCAGCTGCCAGGGCCGCATGCCCATAATCCCCCTGGGACGCCGCCATGCGGCGCATTCACCATCATCAAAAAGGACATGACATGGGCCTGCTCAGTTTCATCAAGGATGTCGGCGAAAAGATCTTTGGCGCCAGCGAAGCGAAAGCCGCAACCGCCGAAGAGCTGCAAAAAGAGCTGGACAAGCACGGCTTGTCGGCCAGCGACCTGAAGATCAGCGTCGAAGGCGACACTGTCACGGTCTCTGGCGAAGCCGCCTCGACCGAAGACGCCGAGAAGATCGCCCTGGCACTGGGCAACACCGTTGGCGTGGCCAAGGTGGACAACCAGCTGCACGCCAAGCAGGCCAGCGCCGAGGCGGTGATGTACACCGTCCAGAAGGGCGACACCCTGTGGAAGATTGCCGAAACCCAGTACGGCAAAGGCAAGGGCGCCCAATACACGGTGATCTTCGAGGCCAACAAGCCCATGCTCAGCCACCCGGACAAGATCTACCCGGGCCAGGTGCTGCGCATCCCGCCGCTGGCCTGAGCCCCGCT
>JAEWJD010000244.1 GCA_023386765.1 Pseudomonadota bacterium
CTGTTGGCCAATTATCAGCAGGACCGGGGCGGCAGCACGTATCAGTTCCTGCCTTCGCATGGCACCTATTTCGCGACCCCGTATGGCCGTTTCGGCACCAACCGGTTCCTGGGCGAGCCGGGTTTCAATCGCTATGACCGCACGCAGTACTCGATCGGCTACGAGATCGAACATGCCTTGAGCGACGCGATCAAATTGAGCCAGAAGCTGCGCTATATGCGGGTCGATACCGATAACGCCGGTGTCTCGCGCCAGGGTGACCTGCAGGCCGATGGCCGCACGTTGTTGCGTTCGGCCAGCAGCAGCCGCATCCGCTCCGAGGGCTTTACCATCGATAACAATGCCCAGTTCGATTTTGGCCTGGGCGCGACCGAGCACACCCTGTTGGCCGGGTTGGACTACCGGACCCAGACCATCCGGGTGGCGCAGGCTTCTGGCAAGGCGAGCCCGCTGGATGTGTTCAATCCGGTCTATGGCACGCCGGTCATCCTGGGCCCGATGGTGGCGACCCGGCGCAGCAACAGCGACCAGACCGGCCTCTACGCCCAGGACCAGGTGCGTTGGGGCAGGCTGGCCGCCACGGTGGGCCTGCGCCACGACTGGTCGCATGACAATTCGCGGGTGCGCGCCACTGGCGTGAGCACGCGCTACAGCGACGAGGCGACAACCTGGCGTGCCGGCGCGGTGTACCTGTTCGACAGCGGCCTGGCACCCTATGTCAGCTATGCCACGTCGTTTGAGCCGGTCAATGGCGTGGACTACTACAACACGCCTTTCAAACCGACCGAAGGCAAGCAGGCGGAGATCGGCATCAAGTACCAGCCGGTCGGGTCGCGCAGCATGGTGACGCTCTCGGCCTACGAGATCAAGCAGAAGAACATTACGACGCCGGATCCGGATCCGACGCACTTGTGCGACGGCCGTCAGTGCTCGGTGCAGACCGGGGCCGGGCGGGTGCGCGGGCTGGAACTGGAAGGCAACATGGCGCTCAGCGACAGTGTCACCGTGGTGGCTTCTGCGACCTGGATGGACAGCAAGGTCACCAAGAGCAACAGCACCGACCTGGGCAAGGAACTGCCGCGCGTGCCGCGCCGTACCTACAATCTCTGGGTGGACTATCGCCTGCCGCAAAGCGTGCTGCCCGGCTTGAGCCTGGGCGCCGGCCTGCGCCATATCGGCAGCAGCTATGGCGACACCGCCAACGCTTATCGCAGTCCGTCGATCAATCTGATCGATGCCGCGATCCGTTATGACATGAGCTATCTCAATCCGGCGCTCAAGGGCCTGAAGCTCTCCCTGAACGCGAGCAACCTGGCGGACAAGGAATATGTCGCGAGTTGCTCGGGCAGCGCCAGCTGCTACTTCGGCGCGCGGCGCCTGGTTTCAGTCAACATGAACTACACGTGGTGAATCTCATGACACGCTCATTTTCCCGATGGTTTCCCCTTGCCGTGGCGGCGTGCGCGCTGAGCGGGCTGGTGCAGGCCCAGACGCCGGCGGAACCGCTGCGCCCCGGCATGCAACCGCTGGGCGAAACCGTGGCCGACCGGCCGTCGTCGGTCTATCATTTCGAAACCCACCGGCTGGACTCGGCCGATGGCAAGCGCCAGTACCGCATCCAGCTTGCCATTCCTCGCCAGGCGGCGCCGGCCGGGGGGCGGGCGGCGCTGTATATGCTGGATGGCAACGCCGCCCTGGCCACCCTGACCGATGAGGACCTGAACGGTCTGGGGCAGGGCGAGGCGCCGGTGCTGGTGGCGGTGGGCTACAACGTCCAGACGCGCAACGATGTCGTGGCGCGGGCCTATGACTACACGCCACCGGTCTACCAGAACGGCCAACGCGTGCCCGCGCCGGTGGTGCGCGAGCGGGTCGGGGGCGGGGCGGATGAGTTTCTGGATCTGCTCAATGCGCGGGTCAGGCCACTGGCGCGCGAGCGCGCGGGCATCGATCCGTCACGGGAGTACCTGTGGGGTCATTCGTATGGCGGGCTGTTCACGCTGCATGTGCTGTTCACGCAGCCGCAGGCGTTCGCGCGCTATATCGTGGGCGATCCGTCGGCCTGGTGGCATGATGGTGTGTTGGTCCAGGAGTGGCGTCGGTTCGATGCCCGCCAGGCCGCGGGCAAGCGGGTGGCGATCCTGGTCGGCACCAAGCCGCGCGAGGCCGGCCGGCCTGCGCCCGGCGGCGTGCCCGGAGCGGGTGCCGAAGATCCGCGTGCGGCGGTGCGGGAAATGGGTGAGGGCCTGAAGGCAGCCGGGGCCGACGCGACCTATGAAGTGTTTCCGCAGTTCGGGCACGGCGAGATGCTGGGTGCCTCGCTCACCCGTGCCCTGGAGGTGGCGCGCCAGCCTTGAGGAAAACTGCGCCGCCGGGCACGACAGGCGGGGCTGGTCTGCGTTACTCTTTGGGGTCGGCCGGGATGGCCGCAGCAGGCCTGCACCGGCCTGCGGCGGCTCCGCCGCGCAGGCGTCGCGTCCCGCACGCGCCAGGCCACGGAATACGATGCCAGCGCTTGTAGATCAAGCGCTGGCATTTTTCATGTTTTCAACTCAGAGAAGAAAGGCATCTACAGCATGGAGCGCAAGCACAACGGCAGCATCCGCATCGGTATCGTCGGCTACGGCAACCTGGGCCGGGGCGTGGAAGCGGCCATCGCCCGCAACCCCGACCTGACGGTGGCCGGCATCTATACGCGCCGCGACCCGGCGCAGCTCAAACCCTTGAGCGCAGCGGTGCCGGTGCATCGCATGGACAGCCTGGCGGATCACGCCGACCGTATCGACGTGTTGATCCTCTGCGGGGGGTCCAAGGATGACCTGCCGCGTCAGAGCCCCGAGCTGGCCGCGCGTTTCAACCTGGTAGACAGCTTCGATACGCACGCGCGCATCCCCGAGCATTTCGCTGCCGTGGATGCGGCCGCCCAGGCGGGCAAGACGACCGCCCTGATCTCGGCCGGCTGGGACCCGGGCATGTTTTCGCTCAACCGCGTCATGGGCGAGGCGCTGCTGCCCGATGGCGCCACCTATACCTTCTGGGGCAAGGGCCTGAGCCAGGGCCACTCGGATGCCATCCGCCGCATCCCGGGCGTGGCGGGCGCCGCGCAATACACGATTCCGGTTCCCGAGGCCGTCGAGCGCGTGCGCAGCGGCGTGCGCCCGGAACTGAGCACGCGCGAGAAGCATCGCCGTGATTGTTATGTCGTGCTGGAGGCCGGTGCCGATGCCGACACCGTGCGCGAGACCATCGTCAACATGCCGCACTACTTCGACCAGTACGACACGACGGTGAATTTCATCAGTGCCGAAGCGCTGGCACGCGATCACGCCGCCATGCCTCACGGCGGCTTCGTGATCCGCAGCGGCAATACCACGGACGGCAACAAGCAGGTCATCGAGTACAGCCTGCAGCTGGAAAGCAATCCCGAGTTCACCTCCAGCGTGCTGGTGGCTTACGCCCGCGCCGTGCATCGCCTGCACCAGGCGGGTCAGGTCGGTTGCAAGACGGTCTTTGACGTGCCGCCGGGCTTGCTGTCGCCCAAGAGCGCCGAGCAACTGCGCGCCGAGCTGCTGTAAGGCAGCCGGCACGCGGGTCCGGGCCGCGGGCGTGCGCGCCGCCGGCCCGGGCTGCCTGGCCCGGCCGTATCAGGCGGGACGCAGGAGCTCGAACATCTCGCCCAGGGCGGCGTAGTCGCCGCGATAACCCGCGCGCATGACCGGTTGAGCAGCCTGCAGGTCAAAGCGCCCGTCGCGCAGGCAGCGGGGCTGGATCAGCACGCCGACCACCTGGCCCAGCACCAGGCGGTTGGCGGTCGGTTGGCCGTCCAGGTCATGCAGATGGATGATCTGCACCAACCGGCATTCCAAGGCGACCGGCGTGTCCGCCACATAAGGCGTCTCGATGCTGCGGCCGGGGGCATGCTGCAGGCCGCTGAGCGTGAATTCATCCACGCCGTGGGCCACCGCTGCCGAGCTCGTGTTCATGGCATCGAGCATGTCGCGCGACACCATGTTCCAGGTGAACTCCCCGGTCTCTTCGATGTTGCGCAAGGTGTCCTTGCAGCCATCGCTGGAAAAGCCGATCAGCTTGGGCTGATTGGAGAATGCACCACAGAAGCTGTAAGGAGCCAGGTTCAGCTGGCCGGCGGCGCTGCGGCTGGAAATCCAGGCGATCACCCGTGGCGCGATGATCGCCTTGAAGGGGTCGTGTGCCAGGCCATGCGGGCCTTTGGGATCGTAGAAATACATCGAATCGGTCATGAGGGGAGGGCGGTGATGAGTATGGGAAGCGGTACGGAGCGACAGGGAAACAGGCGGCGCGAGCCGCTTTTTTTGCGCCTGCATTCTGCCGTGGCATGCCCAGGGAAAGCGGTTGGATGATTGATTGATTTTATCAATCGGCTGCGCGCGGCATCAATCATGGAAGGTATCCGTTGCGTTTTATTAGTTTATGATGTCAACTATATAGTTGATAATTTAAACTAATCGGAAGAGGCGCAGATGGAGACAAGGGTGACCCGTTTGTTGGGAACCAGGCTGCCGATTGTCCAGGCCGGCATGAGTTGGGCTTCGTCCAACGTCGCGCTGCCTGCCGCGGTATCCAATGCAGGGGCGCTGGGCGTGCTTGCGGCCGGACCGATGCGCGAGGCCGACTTCTGTCGCGCGCTGGACCAGCTGGCGGCGGCGACCGATCAGCCTTACGCCGTCAATATCCCCCTGTATCGGCCCCAGTCTGCGCAGCTGCTCGATGCCATGGCGGCGCGCAAGGTGCCGGTGATCATGGCTTCGCAGGGTGGGCCCAAGGCGCATCTGGCGCGCGTTCATGACTACGGCGCAGTGTGGATACAGGTGGTGTCGACGCTGGAGCACGCCAGGAAGGCGGCGCAGGCGGGGGTCGATGCCCTGGTGGTGGTGGGCGCCGAGGCGGGCGGGCATCCGCCCGCCAACGAAGTCAGCACCCTGGTGACGGTGCGCCGCGTGTTGCAGGAGGTGTCGATCCCGGTGATCGCCGGGGGCGGTGTCGCCGATGGTTGGGGTATCGCCGCGCTGTTGGCGCTGGGCGCTGACGCGGTACAGCTGGGCACCCGTTTCCTGCTGACCGAAGAGGCGGGCGTTCATCCCAACTACAAGGCGGCCGTGCTGGCCGCCGATGTGCATGACACGGTACTGGTCGGACGCCGCAGCCTGCCGGTCCGGGGCATACGCAATGCCTTCGCGCAGGCCGTGCTGGACGCCGAGCGCGATCAGGTCAGCCAGCCGGAATATGAAGCGCTGTTCCAGCGCAGCACCTTGAAGCAGGCGGCGCTGGACGGCGATGTCGAGTGGGGCAAGGTCGAGCTTGGCCAGTCTGCCGGGCTCGTGTCCCGGATCGAGCCGGCCGCCCAGGTCGTGCAGCAGCTGGCCGCCGAACTGGCCGAAGCCATGCAACGCCTGCAGACCCTGTCTTCCGTTCAGCCGGGCGCGTTGCGCGCCTGATCCCTTCTTATGAGTTCCGAATCCATGTCACCCCTGCTTATCGAAGACCAAGGGACCGTGCGCGTCCTGACCATGAATCGTCCCGAGAAACACAATGCGCTGAATACGGCGCTGACGCAGGGCTTGCTGTCGGCCCTGCGCGAGGCGGACGGCCAGCCCGGCATCCACGCGGTGGTGCTCACCGGTGCGGGCAAGTCGTTCTGCGCGGGAGCAGACATCGGCGAGTTCTCCGCCCTCACGCCACAGGATCCGCAGGCGGTGCTGGCCCGGGCCGATCTGACGACCGAGCTGCATCTGGTGTTCTCCCAGATGAGCAAGCCCGTGATCTCGGCGGTGCGCGGCAATGCGCTGGGCGGCGGAGCAGGCCTGGCGATTGCCTGCGACCTGGCCGTGATGTCGGAGACGGTGCGCTTCGGATACCCCGAGCTCAAGCATGGCATCGTGGCCGCGGTGGTCATGGCGAATCTGGTGCGCCAGGTCGGGCGCAAGCAGGCATTCGAGCTGGTGGCGCTGGCCGAGCCGCTGGATGGCGCGGGCGCTCGGGCGCTGGGTTTGTGCAACCGGGTCGTGCCTGACGATCAGGTCCTGGAGCAGGCTCTTGCGCTGGCCCGCACCCTGGCCTCATGGAGCCCGCTGGCGATGGCTGCGACCAAGCGCAGCTTCCATCGCGCCGCCGATCTGGCACTGGGGCCGGCCCTGCAGGTCGGGCGTGATGCCAACGTGATGATGCGGGGCTTTCGCCAGGAGAAGGGAGGCGCCGCATGAGGCCGCTGGAAGGGATCTGCATCCTCGATCTGTCGCGCGTGCTGGCGTGCCCGTTCGCCTCCATGATCCTGGCCGAGCTGGGCGCGGAGGTGATCAAGGTCGAGCAGCCGGGAGCGGGCGATGAAACCCGCTCGTTCGAGCCCATGGTGCAGGGCGACGGCGAGGCCGTGTCGGCCTATTACCTGGCGTTCAATCGCAGCAAGCGCTCCATCACGGTCAACCTGCGCAGCCCGGCTGGCCAGGAGGTCGTGCGCGGCCTGGCCGCTCAGGCCGATGTGGTGCTGGACAACTTTCCGGTCGGCACCCTGAAGAAGTACGGACTGGATTATGCGTCGTTGAGTGCGCGCAATGATCAGCTTATCCACGTGAGCTGCACGGGCTTCGGGATGACCGGCCCCTATGCGCATCGCAAGGGCTACGACACCGTGTTCCAGGCCATGGCCGGAATCATGAGCCTGACCGGAGAGCGCGGCGGCGGTCCGGTCAAACCCGGGCTGCCCATTGCCGACCTGAGTTCCGGGCTGTGGGTTGCCATCGCCATCCTGACCGCGCTGGTGGGGCGCGCCAGCAGCGGCCGGGGCAGCCATGTGGATTTCTCGATGTTCGATGGGCAGGTGGGGCTGCTGTCTCTGGCGGCGGCGCGCTGGTTCGCGTTGGGCGAGGTGCCGCCGCGCATGGGCACGGAGCACCCGGGCCGGATCCCCTCGGCAGCTTTCGTATGTGGCGATGGCAAATGGGCGCAGATCACAGGCAGCGATCAACACTGGCGGCCCCTGTGCCTGCTGCTGGGGCTGGAGGCGTGGGCCGAGGACCCGGGCTTGCAGAAGAACGCCGGCCGCCTGGCGCGGCGCGAGGAAGTCATGGCGGGCCTGCAGGCCGCCATCGCCACCTTGTCGCGCGAGGAGCTGTGCCGGCGTTGCGACCTGGCCGGAGTGCCGGCCGGGCCGATCCTGGATGTTGGCGAAGTGCTCGGCAATGAGCACGTCGCGCAGCGTGAGATGGTGGTGGAGTACGAGCACCCCCACATCGGCCGTTTTCGTGGCATGCGGGTGCCGCTGCGTTTCAGCGGCCTGGAAGACCCCCGGGTTGAACGTCCGCCCTTGCTGGGCGAGCACACCGAAGCGGTGCTGCGCGAAAAGCTGTCATTGAGTCAAACGGAGATCGAGCGCTTGCGGGCTGAAGGGGCCGTGTGAGCGCCGAAGACGACGCACCATTCCAATAAACAAGGAGACAACCATGCTGACTACTGTTCGTGTGATGCTTGGCGGCGTCACGTTTTCCGTGCTGACGGCAACCGCTGCCACGGCCGCCGCCCAGGACAACTATCCCTCCCGGCCGATAACGCTGGTCAACCCCTACGCCGTGGGCGGCCCGGCCGATCTGCTCGGGCGCGCGTTGGCCAAGGAGTTGGGTGAGGAGCTGGGCCAATCCATCATTGTCGAGAACCGGGCTGGCGGCGGGGCCTCTATCGGCACGGCCCATGTGGCCAAGGCGTCGGCCGAT
>JAEWJD010000249.1 GCA_023386765.1 Pseudomonadota bacterium
CCCAGCCAGTTCAGATAGGCCTGCCGCGTGGGCGGCGAGACGGAATCCAGCACTTTCTGGTGATCGACCTTGTGGCGCAGCAGCAGGCGGGCGTCGGCCACGCCGCGCGACTTGCAGAACCAATGGCAGCTGTGTTGCAGCAGATAGAGCTCGGCCGAAAGGTGAAAGGCGCGCGTCTTGGGGTCCCATTGCGCTTCATTGTCGACGGCATAGCGCAGGCCGGCAGCGTGGATCTGCAGCAGTTCGCGGAAGTCGCGCGTGGCAGCCGGTAGCACCCGCTCGACGTACGGCACACAGAAAGTGAAGGTGCTCACGCGGGTGGCCAGCGGGGGCTCCTTGGCCATGGAGTTGGCCAGCGCGCGGGCCTGCGAGGCCATGCCGCGTTCGGTCGCAGCAAAGGTCTCCAGGATCTGCAGTTGGCGGCTTTCCCCCTGCTCGTGGATGGCGCGCGCGTATCCCTGGGTAAGGGTCTCCATATGGCGTTCCAGCTGGAGGCTGGACAGGTGCTGTCCCAGCAGGGCGATGCGGTTGCGCTGGTAGCGCACGCGCAGCACCTGCCAGGCGACGAAGACCATCAACAGGGTCAGGGTAAAGTCCATCGTTCAAACCTCGATACTGTCTTGCCGGCCTGCCGGCACATAAAACAAAAGGCCCAAACCGAAGTCTGGGCCTTTTTGAATCTGGATGGGAAAGGAGTTCGACACTGGGGCGCCAAGCCCTTGTTTCCCAATGTGTTGCGCGCCCGGCCTGGCTGAGCGACGCTGAAAATTATAGTTGCATTCCGGCGTGCCCGCCAGACGGGGCCCGGAGGCGGCAGGTGGCCTCAGACCGGCTCGTCATCGCGTCGCGCGGCTTGCGACAGTTCGGCCACGAGAGTCGTCAGCGGTCCGGACTTCTCGCGTCCCAGCGCTGTGCAGATCAGCATCTCGCGGTGCGCCCACTTGTCCTTGAGCGGCCGTATCGCCAGGTTCAGCCCTGGCAGATAGGCTTGCGCGGCATGCTGGGGCAGCACGCCCAGCCCCATGCGGGCTTCGATCATGCGGCAGACGGCCTCGAATCCCTGCATCTGCACATGCAGCTTGAGCGGCTTTTCGGTCAGACCGGCCTGGGCCGCCAGCAGGTCCATCAGCGAGGCACCGTGCTCCAGACCCACCAGGGGGTAGTCGAGCACCTGCTCGAACCAGAGCTCATCATGGCGGGTGAGGGGATGGCCGCAAGGCAGCACGGCGCAGAGGTGGTCGCTGCGATAGGGGCGGCATTCCAGGCCTTCCAGGGGGCCGCCCGGATTGATGATGCCCACGTCGGCTTCACCGAGCAATAGCGCCTCGACGATCTGGCTGCTCCAGCGTTCTTTGATGGTGAGGTTTACGTCCGGGTGGCTGGCATTGAAACGCGCCAGGTCGGCCGGCAGGTACTGCGCCATGGCCGAGGTATTGGCCTGCACCCGCAACGCGCTGCGGCGTCCCGAACTGTGTTCATCCAGATCGGCCTGCATCTGGTTGAGCTGGATGAGCAACTGCTTGGCGTGATGCAGCAGCGTGATGCCGGCCGGGGTGAGCGCGACCCCCTTGTGCGAGCGGTCGAAGAGGGTGCATTTGAGGCGATGCTCAAGCAGCGATATGCGACGGCTGGCTGCGGCCAATCCCATGTCCGAGGCGTCGGCCGCACGCGTCAGGCTCTGTAATTCCGCAGCTTTGACAAAGAGCGCAATGGAATTGAGGTCAGGGAGCATGAGCGTGCCGTCGAAGCAGGATTACCGGGGAGTGCCTTGCGCAAGTATGGCATGGGCGCGCAGCACCACGGGCCGGTCGATCATCTTGCCGTCCACGGTGGCTGCAGCACCGCCGGCGCGGGCCGAGGCCTGCAGCACACGTTCGGCCCAATCCCGTTCTTCGGCTGTTGGCTCGAAGGCGGCGTGCACGGCCGGGATCTGGGCGGGGTGGATGCAGAGCTTGGCGCCAAACCCCAGGCGGCGCGCCCGGGCAGCTGCGGCCTGCACGAGGTCACTGTCGCGTGTTTCGGTGCTCACGCCATCGACGGGCGCGGCCAGACCGCCCAGGCGAGATGCCAGCACCAGTTGCGAACGAAAGAACAGCAGTTCCTCGTCTTCGCCGTTGATGCCCAGATCCAGCTGGAAGTCGATGGACCCGAACACAAAACGCGCTACCCGGGGGGCGGCTGCCAGTTCACGCAGGGCATCGAAACCGGCGGCGGTTTCGATGAGCGGCAGCAGCCCGGCCTGCGGCGCTGCCTCGGCGCAGACGGCCACTTGCCCGGCTGCCACGGCCTTGGGCAGCATGATGGCCGCCACGCCGGCGGCGGCGCAGACGGCCAGGTCGTCGCTGAACCACGGCGTGTCGGCAGCATTGATGCGCACCACCACCGGCGCGGCCGCCTGTGGCAGCCATCTCCGCAGCGCTTCACGGGCTGCTGCCTTGGCGTCCACAGGCACGGCATCTTCCAGGTCCACGATGACCGCGCCCGCGCCGGCCTGCATGGCCTTGTCGAAGCGCTCCGGACGATTGCCGGGGACAAACAGATAGGAAATGGGCGTTGACATGATCAGCGTGCCTGCAGGAGGGCGCGGTACTTGTCGACTTCCTCGGCGTACATGTCGCGGCCGTGGGCGTCGTTGGTGACGAGCAGCGGGAAGTTCTCGATCACCAGGCGCTGCACCGCCTCGGTCTTGAGGTCTTCGTAGGCGATGATTTCGGCCGAGCGGATGCAGGAGAAGAGCGTTGCCGAGATGCCGCCGATGGCGGAAAAGCAGACGGCCCGATTCTGCTGGCAGGAGGCCCGGATGGCGTTGCCACGGGGGCCTTTGCCGATGGCACCCTTGACGCCGTGATCAAACAGCACGGTAGCGTAGGGGTCCATGCGGTAGGCGGAGGTTGGGGCCACCACGCCGATGGCGTGGCCCGGCTTGGTGGGCCCGGGCCCGCCGTAGAACACGACCTGGTTGCGCAGGTCGACCGGCAGGGCCTGGCCCGCGGCCAGGGTATCGACGAAACGCTTGTGGGCTGCGTCGCGGGCCATGATGATGGTGCCCGACAGATAGACCTCGTCACCGGCGGTCAAAGCCAGCACGGCATCGTCGTCGAGCAGGGTGTGGAGATAATGGACAGCCATGGCGATACCTTTGACTCAGAGGGTGGCGCTGGCGCGCCGGCCGGCGTGACACTGGATGTTCACCGCCACGGGCAGGGCGGTGATGTGGCAGGCATAGGTTTCTACCGCCACCCACAAGGCCGTGGTTGAACCGCCATAGCCCTGCGGGCCGATGCCGGTCTGGTTGACCAGCGCCAACAGCTCGCGTTCCAGTTGAGCGACATGGGGCTCGGGGTGGTGCTCGCCGATATCGCGCAGGATGGCTTTCTTGGCGATGGCGGTGACCTTGTCGAAGCTGCCGCCTATCCCCACGCCGACCGTCAAAGGCGGACAGGCCGCGCCGCCGGCCGCCTCGATGGCCGCGAGCACGAACTTTTTCACGCCCTCGGCGCCTTCGCCGGGCAGCAGGAACTTCATGGTGCTCCAGTTCTCGCTGCCGCCGCCCTTGGGCACTACCGTGATGCGGATCTCGTCGCCCGGGACGATCTCGGTATGCACCACTGCAGGGGTGTTGTCATTGCTGTTGACCCGCAATAGCGGATCCGACACCACCGACTTGCGCATGAAGCCCTGGGCGTAGCCCTTGCGAACGCCGGCCTGCACGGCCTCTTCGAAATGGCCGCCGTGCACGTGCACGTCCTGCCCCAGTTCGATGAAGACGATGGCCAGGCCCGTATCGTGGCAATAGGACACCTGGTTCTGGCGTGCGATCTGATCGTTGTCGATCAATTTCAGCAGCACGGATTTTCCCAGCGGCGAGACTTCGGTCGCCGCCGCGTCGTGGAAACCCTGGATCAGGTTGTCGGGCAGCAGGTGACAGGCGTCGATGCACAGCTGCGCCACTGTGTCCGTGATTTGACTTGCAGGAACTTCTCTTACCATGGGGGTCTCCGGTTATTCGATGCTGACCTGGGCCTGTTCGACCACTTTCTTCCAATGCGACACTTCATCGGCCAGGTAGGCGGAGAACTGTTCGGGGGAGCGTTCGGCCGGCAGCGTCAGGGCCTGGGCGCGCATCTGCTCCTGGAACGCCGGGGTCTTGAACATGGCGATCACTTCGCGGTTGAGCGCATCCACGATTTCCTTGGGGGTGTCTTTCGGTGCTACCAGCCCGAAGAAGGCCACCGCGCTCATTTTCGGAAAGCCCAGTTCACCCAAGGTGGGGACGTCGGGCAGGTAGGGCGAGCGGCTGTCACTGATCACGGCCACGGCGCGCAACTGGTCTGCCTTGACTGCCGGCAGCAGCGGGGGCAGGGAGTCGGAGGTGGCTTCCAGGGTATTGCCGATCAAGGCCGTTTTCGACTCCGAGCTGCCCTTGAACGGCACGTGAACCATCGGGAAGCCGATTTCCTTCTTCAGCAGTTCCATGGTCAGGTGCTGCAGCGAACCGTTGCCGGCCGAACCGTATGACAGATCCTTGGTCTTGGCCTGCTTGACCATGTCGTCGAAGCTGCCGATGCCCGAGGCGTTCGAGACGGCGACCACTTGCGGGGTCGAGGCGGTCTCGGCAATGCCGGTAAAGTCGACCAGCGGATCGTACTTGGTTTCCTGCGGATACAGCGCCGGCGTGATCGCGAAGGGACCGGTGCTGGTCATCAACAAGGTGTAGCCATCGGGTTTGGCGCGCGCGGCGTAGGTCGTGCCGATACGCCCACCACTGCCCGGGCGATTCTCGACGATGAAACCCTGATTGAATTTTTCCTGCAATTCCTTGCTGATCATGCGGGCGATCATGTCGCCCGTCTGGCCGGCGGCGAAGGGCACGACGATCGTGACCGGCCGGCTGGGCCAGGTGTCGGCTTGGGCAGCGCCGGCGCTCAGTGCCAGGGTGGCCAGCAGCGTGGCCGACAGCGTTTTGAAATTCATGATTTGTCTCCCGTGGTGCGGTGTTGGAGTTATGGGTGCTGGGCGGAGGGTCGGCCGTCCTGTGCCTGCAGGAGGGCCGGGTCGATGCCGAGTTCGGCAAGAATCGCGTCGGTGTGCTGGCCAACGCGGGGAATGGGGTCCATGCGCGGCGAAAACGCGCTTTGGCGACCAGGTGGCAGCAGGGCTGGGATGGGACCGGCTGGCGTCTGCACCTGACGCCAGCGCTCGCGCGCCTGCAATTGGGGATGCGCCCACAGGCCGGCCATATCATTGACGCGTGCATTGGCAATGCGCGCCTGGTCCAGCCGTTCGATCAGGGCCGGGGTGCTCAGGGCCGCGAACGTCTCGTCGATCAGGGCCTGGAGCGCCGCGCGATTGGCATGCCGCTGGGCGTTGCCGCAAAAGCGTGGGTCGGCATGGATGTCGGCTGACTGCAGCACGAGATGGCAGAAAGCCTCCCACTCGCGTTCGTTCTGGATGCCGAACATGACGGTGCCGCCATCGCCGACGGAAAAGGGACCGTAAGGGTAGATGGTGGCATGGGCGGCACCATTGCGCTGCGGCGGGGTGGCGCCGTCAAACGCGTAATACATCGGAAAGCCCATCCATTCGGCCAGCGACTCCAACATCGAGACATCGATGTGCGAGCCCAGGCCGGTCCTGGCTCGTTGCAGCAGCGCCGCCAGGATATTGCTGTAGGCGTACATGCCGGCCGCGATGTCGGCGATCGAGTTCCCCGATTTGGCGGCTTCGTCGGCCGACCCCGTCACGGACAGAAAGCCGGCCTCGCTTTGGATCAGCAGGTCATAGGCTTTCTTGTCGCGATAGGGCCCATCTTCGCCATAGCCCGAAATGTCGCAGACGATCAGGCCCGGATGCCGGGGCATGAGCGAAGCGGCATCCAGGCCCATGCGTGCGGTGGCGCCGGGTGCCAGGTTCTGTACCAGCACATCGGCGCGCGCCAGCAGGCGTGCCATGACTTCGCCGGCGGCCGGATGTTTCAAGTCCAGCGCCAGGCTTTCCTTGGAACGGTTGACCCATACGAAGTGGGATGACTGTCCCAGCACCCGCTGGTCATAGGCGCGGGCGAAGTCGCCACTGCCAGGGCGTTCGATCTTGATGACGCGCGCGCCCAGATCCGCCAGCTGCCGGGTACAGAACGGCGCTGCAATCGAATGTTCTAGAGAGACGACCGTAATGCCGTCAAGCGGGAGGGCCATGAGTTGATTCATCTGCAAAAAAGAGATGAAGCAATGCTAGGGATTGCTGGCGCCCGCCGGAATAGCCAGTTGGCAGAGGGGGGTTCGAAAAATTCGAAGGGTGGGATGGTCAGCGAGCGATGGAGCGCTGCAGTGCGTCGAAGAAAGCCAGCACGATAGGGTCGTGATTGTGTTTTTGGCGCAGGCCCCAGGCGCGTGCGCGTGGCCCCCCGCCCGCCCCGCG
>JAEWJD010000250.1 GCA_023386765.1 Pseudomonadota bacterium
CCTCAGGCGGCTGCCGGCCGGCGGCCCAAGGCCTGGGCGAACACCGCGCCCAGCACGGGCAGGCCCAGGGCCGCAGCGCCGAACAGCGTCGCCGCGCCCAGGCTGTCCACGACCGCGCCGGCCAGGGCCACGCCGGCCGCCTGGCCCAGAAACAAGCAGGACGCAAACCAGGCGACCGCCGTGCCGCGCGCGGCCGGCACCATCTGGGTGGCATTGGTCTGCAAGGTAGCGTGCAGCAGGTAATAGCCAAAGCCGGCCAGCATGCTGGCCAGCACGCTCCATCCCCAGGCCGGCCCCAGCAGATAGGCCAGGAAGGCCAGGCACAGCACCAGGCCGCCGGCACGCGCCAGGCCCCGTTCACCCAGGCGCCGCAACACCGGCCCAGCCACCACCGTGTACAACAGGCCGCCCGCCGCGTAGAGCGCCACCAGCGCGCCCGCCATGCTGAGCGAAACGCCGAAACGGTCATGCAGATAAGCTGGCGCGAACGCCAGCGTGCCGAACACCAGCAAACCTTCGATGAAGACCGTGGCCAGCACCACCCGCGCCCAGGGCGTGGCCCAGACGCGGCGCGCCTGCGCCACGAACCCCTGGCCAGCCTGCGGCGCCGGTGCCACTCGCCCGGCAGCCTCCTGCAGACGCACTTCACGCCACAACAACAAGCCCACCAGCAGGTAGCCCGCCACCAGGACATGAAACGCCGAGCGCCAGCCGATGGTGTCGGTAAAGAGCCCGCCCGCCAGGCTGCCGGCCGCCATACCGAGAATGGTGCCGGTCAGAAAGCGCGCCAGCGTGGCCTGGCGTCGCTCGTAGGGGACGTTGTCACCGATCCAGGCCATGGACAGCGGCACCACGCCCGCTCCGGCCGCGCCGGACAGCATGCGGCACAGCACCAGCATATCCAGCGAACCGGCAAAGGCCGCGCCGGCACTGCCGATGGCACAGGCGAAGGTAGCCACGCAGACCACGCGATACTTGCCATAGCGGTCGCCCACCGGGCCGAAGAACATCTGCAGCACGCCATAAGCCACGGCAAAGGCCGTCACGGCATAGGAGGCCTGCCCGGTCGAGACCGAGAACTCCTGCGCCAGTTGCGGCAGCATCGGATCGCAGATGCGAAAAGCGCTGGCGCTGACAAAGGCGGCCAGCGCCAGCAGGGCGATGGCGCGCCCTTCTGAATAGGTAGCGGACATGAGGGGCGGCAAGAAGACAGGGAAGCCGCCGACCTTACTCCAATCGCGCCGCCGGCGCGAGATTACTGCGGCAGGCGATAGCCAGGCTTCATGCGGCGCGCAACGATCTGCTGCCCCTTGGGCTTCATTTCGCGCAAGGTCAGGCGAGCCGCCTCGGCCTTCACGAGTTGATAGCGGGTTTGATAGATCGGGTCTTCGGTATCGACCGGCACCCCATTGGAACGGGTCGTCTGCAGCGCATACACTCCGTCGGCCACCGACCAGCAGCCGGTCTCGCGCAAGGCCGGCCGGATCCGTTTGCCGACCTTCATCTGGGTTTCATAGGCCATCGAACCATCGGCGGCCAACACGGTCAGGGTCTGCAACTCGCCGGCAAAGCCCTGCGGGCGCGATACCGAATACCAGGTGCCAACCAGGGGACTATCGGGCGCCGCCGTGCAGACCACCTCCGTGGATGCGGGCGGTGCCTGCTCCACCGGCGCCACCGGCTGCCGCTTGGCAGCACTGCAGCCAGCCAACACGCCAGCCACCACCACCGCGCCGCCGACGGCACGCGCGAAGGACACATATGCGTACATCATCACTCTTCCTGAAAACCTCGCCTGGGCATGACGCCACACGCCGGACATCTGCCGCGCCACCCACTCTAAAGACCCCCCCGATACATTGCAATGCACGGGCAGCGTGCGGTGTTTTTGCGCAACAGATCAACGCTTCTCAGGCAAGGGAGGATGCCGCTGGCGCAGCAGGTCGGCCATGCTGGCCGCGGGAGGAGAGAGCGTGCGGTCCTTCAGCCAGACCAGCCCCAGCTCGCGCTCGATACGCGGCTCGCGCAGCGGCACGAACGCCAGCTCCGAGCCTGGTGGCACGCCCAGCCGCGCCAATACCGTCACACCGACCCCGCGCGCCAGCATCGCCAGCAACGAAGTCATGTTGGAGACAAACACCGGACGTTGTTGCATGAACGCGGCAGCGGCATGACCGGCGAGCTGACGGTGCGCTACCGTGCCGATCAGCGGCAGCGCACGGATCTGCGCCCAGGTCACCGATTTGCGCCCGGCCAGCGGATGATCCGCGCGGCAGACCAGGCCGAAAGCATCGCGCAGCATCGGCTCATAGGCCAGCCGCCGATCATGCAGCACCTGGCTGCACACCGCCAGCTCCGCCTGACCGGACAACACCATGCGTTCGATCCCCTCGGAGTTGTCATCGTAGACCTGCAGCTGCACGGCGGGATAGCACGCCTGATAGCGCTCGATCAGTTCAGGCAGCCAATGGGTGGCCACGGTGGCGACCGTGGCCAGCCGCAAGGTGCCTGCCTCATTGCGGGCCATGCCTCCCAGCGCCCCGGTCACGCGATCATGGTGGGCCACCAGGTCGCGCGCCAGCGGCAGGCAGGCACGGCCATACTCGGTCAGCGTCACCCGCGCGCCACGCTCGAACAGCGGCTGGCCCAGCCGCTGCTCCATTTCCTTGATCGACAACGACAGGGCCGGCTGCGAACGATGGGCGCGTGCAGCAGCCAGGCCGAAGCTGTGCAGCTCCGCCACCCACAGAAAGTGGCGGTAGTGCGTGATGGTCAGTTCCACGAGCTTGCCCGTCCCGGCATGATATTTGTTTTACTCATCATAAGATTTGAATAATAAAATTTTCTTATTCATTGCGGGACCCTAACATGCCCGCCATGAATTTCCACCGTCATCATCTCGACTTCAGCGATTTCGACCGCCTGGCCGGGTCGCCGGCCGGAGCAGGCCGGATGTACCAGACCGGCACGCGCCAGGCCGAGCGCCCCAGCCTGCTGCTGCTGCCGGGGGCCTACCACGGCGCCTGGTGCTATGCCCACTATCTGCACTGTTTTGCGCAGCGCGGCTGGCATAGCGTCGCACTGGACTACCCCGGCCATGGCGCGCTCCTCGGCATGGCCGATGTGCGTCATGACATCCAGGCCCTGGCCGACAGCGCCATCGCTGCACGCCAGGCCATCGCCGGCCCCGTTATCGTGATCGGTCACAGCATGGGTGCCCTGCCGGCGCTGCTGTGCGCGGCCGCCACCGACGTCAGCGGCGTCGTGCTGCTGGCACCCTCGCCCCCTGCCAATGTGCCGGGTGCCCATGCGCTTGCGGCCGTCGAACCCGGAGTCTTGCGACCACCTCCCACCGCCAGCGAAGTGCGCAACCGTTTTCTCGCCGCGCCGGAGGATACCGACGTGACGAGCGTGCAGGCGCGCATGAATCCACAAAGCCCCCAGGTGCTGAACGACCGCTATCTGTTGCGCGTGCCGGTCGATCCCGCCCGCCTCGACGCTCCCGGACTGTGCATCGAGGCGGGCCTGGACACGCCCGACCGCCATCCGCCCGGGCAGGACCGCGCCGTGGCGGAATGCTTCGGTTTTGACTACCTGCGCCTGCCGGGCCAGCCCCATTGCATGATGTACGGCCCCCGCTGGCAGGACAGCGCAGCCGCCATCCTCGACTGGTGCCTGCGCCTGGCACCCTCCCCCACCCGACCGAGCCGCGCCCAGAATGCGGCCTCACCTCAGGAGACCTGAATGATCCCCAGCCCCCGCCATCTCCTTGCTTGCAGCCTGCTGGCACTCAGCGCCACGGCCGGCGCCGAGCCGTCCTGGCCAGAACGCCCCATCACGCTCATCGTGCCCTCCGCTGCCGGTGGCGCAGCCGACCTCACGGCGCGCACCTTCGGCCAGTACCTCGGCCGCCAGACCGGCCAGACCGTGGTGGTCGAGAACCGGCCCGGCGCCGGCGGCATCGTCGGCACCATGGCCGTCAAGAGCGCCAAGCCGGACGGCTACACCTTCCTGCTGTCGACCAACTCCACCCACGCCGCCAACCAGCATCTCTTCCGGCAATTGCCGTATGACGCCCAACGTGATTTCGTGCAGATCGGCATGCTGGGCACCTTCGGCGCGGTCGGCGTGGTCGCCCCCGACAGCCCGTTCAAGACCGTCCCGCAATTGGTCGAATACGCCCGCGCGCATCCGGGCGAACTGTTCTTCGGCTACTACAGCTCGTCATCGCAGGTGCCGGCCGAGCTGTTCAAGCAGCGCGCCGGCATCGACGTGGGCGGCGCCGGCTACAAGAACATCACCCAGATCATCACGGATCTGCGCGGCAAGCAGATCGACTTCGCCTTCGTCGACTACCTCACCGCCCTGGGCCAGATCGGTGGCAAGGGTCTGCTGCCCTTTGCCGTGACCGGCCCGACCCCCGCCCCCATGTGGCCCGAGGTGCCCACCATGGCCAGCTATTACCCCGATTTCTCGGTGGTCGGCTGGATGGGCCTGTCGGCGCCGGCCGGCACACCCGACGAGGTGGTGCAGGCCATGAGCGCGCAGATGCAGGCCGCACTCAAGGATGGCGAGACGGTCGAACGCCTCAGTGCGCTGGGCCTGCAGCCGCAGAGCATGGAACAGCCCGCCTTCGCGCAATTCGTACGTGAAGACAGCGACCGCTGGGAAGACTGGATCAAGAAGTCCGGCATCCAGCCGCAATAACGTCTCTTTGCGATCCGCGGCCTTCCCTCTATATCTATATAT
>JAEWJD010000290.1 GCA_023386765.1 Pseudomonadota bacterium
GGCAAGGTTTTTTGGCAAGCCTATAATTGTACTATTTTTCAAAGCCGATACTCAAGCTGATACATGGGCATAGTTACCGACCCCGCCGACCTGGACAAGATGCGCGCTGCCTGCCGGGATGCGGCCAAGATTCTCGATTTCATCACGCCTTACGTAAAACCTGGCGTGACCACGGGCGAACTCGACAAGCTCGCCCTCGATTTCCTCACCAATGAACTGAAGGTCAAGTCGGCTACCGTCGGCTACGCGCCTCCGGGCTACCCGCCCTTCCCCGGCGCGCTGTGCACCTCCGTCAATCACCAGGTCTGTCACGGCGTGCCGGGCGACAAGGTGCTGAAAAATGGGGACGTTCTCAATATCGACGTCACCATCATCAAGGATGGCTGGTTCGGCGATACCAGCCGCATGTATTACGTCGGCGAGCCCAGCATCCTGGCGCGCCGGCTGACCGACATCACGTTCGAATGCATGTGGAAGGGCATTTCCGCCGTGCGCAATGGCGCCACGCTGGGCGATGTCGGCCACGCCATCCAGAAGCACGCCGAGGCGCAGGGCTTTTCGGTGGTGCGTGAATTCTGCGGCCATGGCATCGGCCAGCGTTTCCATGAAGACCCCCAGGTGCTGCACTACGGCAAGCCCGGCAGCGGCGTGAAGCTCAAGACCGGCATGCTGTTCACCATCGAGCCGATGATCAACGCCGGCCGGCGCGAAATCCGCCAGCTGTCGGATGGCTGGACCGTGGTCACGCGCGACCACAGCCTGTCGGCCCAATGGGAGCACGCCATCTGCGTGACGGACACCGGCTGCGAGGTGCTGACGGTGTCCTCCGGCATGCCGCGCCCGCCGGCCTTCGTGCCCGAGACGGTCATCGTCCCGACCCTCTGAGCCTGCCCGTCCCCTGCCGCCGCCCGCATGAGCCCGCTTGATCTCACTCCCATCAAGACGCGCATGCAGGCGGCGCGCGCCAGCGCGCTGGCCGCGTTCCGGGCGCATCCGCGGCCGGACACCCTGCTGTCCGAGCTGCGCCGCATCGTCGACCAGGCGCTGCGCGACCTGATCAAGCTGTGCCCTTTGCCGGCCGGCGCCACCCTGGCCGCCGTGGGCGGCTATGGGCGCGGCGAGCTTTACCCCGGGTCCGACGTCGACCTGCTGATTCTGCTGCCCGTGCCCCCTGCCGCGGCCGACGCCTCGGCCATCGAGGCCCTGGTCGCCGCACTCTGGGACCTGGGGCTCGAGCCCGGGCACAGCGTGCGCACCATCGCCGAGTGCGAGACCGAGGCCAGCGCCGACATCACGGTCGAGACTGCATTGCTCGAATCGCGCTGGCTGGCCGGCAGCCGCAGCCTCATGAAGCAGTTCGAGGCCGCCATGGCCGCCCGGCTGGACGCGGGCGCCTTCTTTCAGGCCAAGCGGGTCGAGATGCAGCAGCGCCACGCGCGCTACCAGGACACCCCCTACGCGCTGGAGCCCAACGCCAAGGAATCGCCCGGCGGGCTGCGCGACCTGCAGGTGATCCTGTGGATGGCACGCGCGGCCGGCTTCGGCCAGAATTGGCGTGCCGTCGCACGCGCAGGACTGCTGACATCATCCGAGGCGCGCGACCTGCGGCGTGCCGAACAGGCCTTCAAACGCCTGCGCATCGAACTGCACCTCCTGACCGAGCGGCGCGAAGACCGCCTGCTATTCGACCTGCAACCCGCGCTGGCCGAGGTCTATGGGATCAAGTCGACCGCCACGCGACGCGCCAGCGAACTGCTGATGCAGCGTTATTACTGGGCCGCACGGCTGGTCACCCAGCTCAATGTGATCCTGGTGCAGAACATCGAGGAACGGCTCTTTCCACGCCCGGACAGCGATGCCCGCGCCATCGACGAAGATTTCCGCAGCCTGCACGAGCGCCTGGACATCATCCGCGAGGACTGTTTCGAGCGCAAACCGCAACTGCTGCTGCGTGCCTTCCTGGTGATGCAGCAGCACCCGGAGCTCAGCGGCATGTCGGCGCGCACGCTGCGCGCGATCTGGCACTCGCGCCACCGCATCGATGCCCAGTTCCGGCGCAACCCGGTCAACCGCAAGCTGTTCCTGCAGATTCTGCAGCAACCCCGCGGCATCGTGCATGAGTTGCGGCGCATGACCATGCTGAACATCCTGCCGCGCTACCTGCCGGTGTTCCGCCGCATCGTCGGCCAGATGCAGCATGATCTGTTCCACGTCTACACGGTGGATCAGCACATCCTGACGGTGATCCGCAATCTGCGCCGCTTCACGATGCCCGAGCATGCCTCGGAGTATCCGCTGGCCAGCCAGTTGATGGCCGGACTGGACCGGCATTGGCTGCTGTATGTGGCCGCGTTGTTCCACGATATCGCCAAGGGGCGCGGCGGCGACCACTCCGAGCTGGGCGCGCGCGACGTGCGGCGTTTCGCCCACGAGCACGGGCTGGCCCCCGAAGACGCCGAACTGGCCGAATTCCTGGTGCGCGAACACCTGGCCATGTCCAACGTGGCGCAAAAACGTGATCTGTCCGACCCGGAGGTCATCAACGCATTTGCGCAGAAAGTCGGCGACCAGCGCCGCCTGAGCGCCCTCTACCTGCTGACGGTGGCCGACATCCGCGGCACCAGCCCCAAGGTCTGGAACGCCTGGAAAGGCAAGTTGCTCGAAGACCTCTACCGCCTGACTCTGAACGCCCTGGGCGGCCCGCAGGATGCCAATACCGTGCTGGCCGAGCGCAAAGAAGAAGCCGCCCGCCTGACCCGTCTGGCGGGGCTGCGCGACGATGCCCGCGACGCCTTCTGGGCCCAATTGGACGTGGCCTATTTCCTGCGCCATGACGCCTCGGAAATCGCCTGGCATACCCGCCACCTGTACTACCAGGTGCATCCCGGGCATCCGGTGGTGCGCGTGCGCCTGACCGAACAGGGAGGGGGCTTGCAGATCATGGTCTACACCCGTGACATGGCGGACCTGTTCGTCAACATCTGCGGCTATTTCGACGGCAAGGCGCTCAATATCCAGGATGCCCGCATCCACACCACGCGCCATGGCTGGGCGCTGGACAGCTTCATCGTGCTGCCCACCAGCCCCGACATGGATCTGCGCGCCCAGGCCACGCTGGTCGAACATGAACTGGGCGAGCGGCTGCTGCAGATCAGCAGCAACCCGCGCGCCGCGCCGTCACGCACGCTCATGCGCAGCCGCCCCTCGCGGCTGTCGCGCATCTTCCCGGTGCGCCCCCAGGCCGAGCTGCAACCCGACGAACGCAGCCGCTCCTGGCGGCTGTCGGTCACCGCGACCGACCGCCCGGGCCTGCTGTACGCCCTGGCCAAGGTGATGGCCGACCATGACGTGGACCTGATCACCGCCAAAATCATGACGCTGGGCGATCGGGTGGAAGACGTGTTCATTATTTCCGGCGCCGCCCTGGAACGCCCGCGCAGCCAGATGCAGTTCGAATATGCGGTACTGGATGCCCTGGCGGGCGAAGATTCGCGTCCGGCCAGCCCCCAGAACCCGGCCTGAGGCATACAATCGGCCTTTTCCCGGCCGGTATCGCCCATGACCTTCACCCGACAACGCCTACTGCTGCTGATCGCCCTGTTCTGCTTTGCGGCAGTCGGCCTGGCCCTGCTGTCCCAGCACGTCTTCGACATGCCTCCCTGCGCCTGGTGCGTACTGCAACGCCTGGTGTTCGTGGCCATTGGCGTGGTCAGCCTGATCGCCGCACTGGCACCGGCACTGGCCCGCCTGGGCGCCGCCCTGGCCAGCCTGCTGGCGCTCTGCGGCATGGCGGCCGCCCTGTATCAGTACACCGTCGCCGCCAATATGCTGTCCTGCGATCAGACCTTCGCCGACCGCTTCATGACCGGCACGGGCCTGGAGTCCGCCCTGCCCTGGGTTTTCGGCATCTATGCCACCTGCATGGATGCGGTGGTGAGCGTGCTGGGCATCGAATACGCCCTCTGGAGCCTGGCGCTGTTCGTGATCCTGTTCCTGATGGCGCTGCCGGTGGCACTCGGGCGCGTCGCGCGCTAAACCCGCCGCCACGACAGCAAAGGGGCGCCGCAAGGCGCCCCTTTGTGCTTTCAGCGGCGCGAGGCCGCCTTGCGGGTGACGCTCAACCCCGGTTGGCGGCGTAGCCCATGTTCGACTGCAAGCCGCTGGCCATCAGCTCCGGATCAACCTCGCTGCGGGCCTGCTCGCCCAGGCGGGCCAGATACTCAGCCGTGATGTCACCGGTGACATACTGGCCATCAAAGCAGGACGCCTCGAAGCGCTTGAGGGTCGGGTTGAAATCCCGCACCGCCTGCTGCATATCCGCCAGATCCTGATACACCAGGCCATCAGCACCGATGGCGCGGGCGATTTCCTGGTCGTCACGGCCGGTGGCGATCAGCTCGGTCTGGGTCGGCATGTCGATGCCGTAGACATTGGGATAGCGCACCGGAGGCGCGGCCGAGGCGAAATACACCTTGTTGGCCCCTGCGGCCAGGGCCATGTCGACGATTTCCCGGCTGGTGGTGCCACGGACGATGGAGTCATCGACCAGGAGCACATTCTTGCCTTTGAATTCCATGCCGATGGCATTGAGCTTCTGGCGTACCGACTTACGACGCACCGCCTGGCCAGGCATGATGAACGTGCGGCCCACGTAACGGTTCTTGATCAGACCCTCGCGGTAATCGAGGTTCAGGCGCGCTGCCAGCTGCATGGCGGCCGGGCGCGAGGAATCGGGAATGGGCATCACCACGTCGATATCGCCCAGGCGCATGGTGCGCGCCACTTTGTCGGCCAGGTACTCGCCCATGCGCAGGCGGGCGGCGTAGACCGAGACCCCGTCGATCAGGGAGTCCGGACGGGCGAAATACACGTACTCGAAAATGCAGGGAACCAGTTCGGCGTTGTCGGCGCACTGACGGCTGACCAGACGCCCTTCGAGGTCGATGAAGACCGCCTCACCCGGCTGGACGTCGCGCACGAAGGTGAACCCATTGCCGTCGAGGGCAACGGACTCCGAAGCCACCATCCATTCAACGCCTTCATCGGTCTCCTGGCGCCCGATGCACAGGGGCCGGATGCCGTGCGGGTCGCGGAAGGCGAGCATGCCATACCCGGAAATCTGCGCCACTACGGCATAGGCACCCCGCACCCGCCTGTGCAAGGCCGAGACGGCGCGGAAGATGGCGTCATCGTCGAGCGACACGCCGTTGGCGGCCGACTGCAGCTCGTGCGCAAGCACGTTGAGCAGCACTTCGGAGTCGGAGTTGGTATTGATATGGCGGCGGTCGTCGCGATAGAGCGATTCGCGCAGCTCGCGCCAGTTGGTCAGGTTGCCATTGTGGGCGAACATGATGCCGAACGGGGCATTGACGTAGAAGGGCTGCGCCTCTTCTTCGCTGGCACTGGAGCCGGCGGTGGGATAACGCACCTGCCCCAGGCCGCTGGAACCCGGCAGAGCGCGCATATTGCGCGTGCGGAACACGTCGCGTACCAGGCCGTGCGCCTTGTACATATTGAAGTGATTGCCGTGCACCGTTGCAATGCCCGCCGCGTCCTGGCCGCGATGCTGCAAAAGGAGCAGGCTGTCATAGAGCAGCTGGTTGACCGGCCCGCGCCCAATGACCCCGACGATTCCACACATGGTGAGTTCCTAGATATATAGAGGTGAAACGTAAAACAAACCGCAATTCAGTACGGCAGCCAGGCAGCCAGCGACGGCGGCAGCGCGGCCTTGATCTTGCGTACGGCATCCATGGCCGACGGCGAAAACATGGCGTCCTTCCACCAGGGCTCCTCGGGCAGCGGCGTATAGCCGGCCAGCGACACCAGCACCACGATGATGAGCAGGCCACGGGCCAATCCGAACATCCCGCCCAGCCCGTGATCAGCCGGCGACAGGCCGGTCGTGCGGATCAGCGCCGACAGCGTCATGTTGACCAGCCCGACGCCCAGCAGCACGATGATGAAGACGGCCGCATACGACAGACCCATGCGCAGCAGATCGGTTTCGATGTAGGGCTGCAGCCAGGTATAGACCGTTGGCCCCCACCAGATGGCGGCCGCGAAAGCGACCAGATACGCCACCAGCGACAGCATTTCCTTGAGCAGCCCGCGCACCAGCCCCAACGTGCCGGACACGATCAATATTGCAATGACGACGAAGTCGAAGCCGGTCACTGTGCAGCGATAAAGCCGTTGTCGTAACCCAGCGTGCGCAGACGCGCCTGGGCAGCCTGGGCCGCCTCGCGCGAGGGGAAGGGCCCCACGCGCAAGCGGTACTGCTGTTTGCCATTGATGTTGGCCTGTTCGACAAAAGCGTTGGTGACGCCGGCCTGATGCAACCTGCTGCGACGCTCCTGGGCGTCTGCCTGGGTGGTGTATGCCGCCACCTGCAACACAAAATTGCCTTTGGTGGCGGCGGGCTTGGGTTTGGGCGCCTCGGCCGGGGCCGGACTGCGACCTTCCAGCAGCGCGAGGGCGCGCGCACCATCATCGGAGCGGGCTTCGGGCTTGGGTTTCTCGACCGGCTTGGGCGGCACCGGTTTTTCCACCGGGCGCGGCTCGGGCTTGGGGGCCGGCGCAAGCGGTGCCACGGGCGGCGCCGGCGGCGGCGTCACGGCGGGCTCGGACGGGGTTGCCA
>JAEWJD010000291.1 GCA_023386765.1 Pseudomonadota bacterium
ATCCTGCACAAACCCCTGCCGTCCCTGTCACGGGCCGGCCTCCTGCTCGCCTGCCTCGCCCTGGCCTCCTGCGGAGGCGGCGGTGGCGGCAGGAGCGGGAACGGCGACGGCCCGACGCCCCCGAACAGCAGCCTGCCCGAACGCACTGACGATCGCGACGGTCGCGGCAACAACAAACCGGCGGACCTGCCACCGGCGCCGGCCGCCCCCGGGCGACCCGCGCCGCTGCCCTCCGCCCCGCCGCAGCCCTCCGGCCTGCCGCTGCAGTCCCGCCCCTGGGAGCATCCGCTGCCCGAAGCGCTCACGCGTTACGCGCAGCCCGCGCCCTCGCGCTTTGACGAACCCTTCAACAGCAGCGGCCTGCAGCCCAACTATTACAACCTCATCCATTTCAAGCCGGCCAAGGACGCCGGCCTGGACGGCAGAGGCGTGAGCGTTGCGGTCATCGACAGCGGCGTGCGCGACGACGTGACGCTGCTCACGTTACCCAAGCAGAACAAAGGCGATTTCCAGGGCGGTCGCCACCAGCCCTACGACAACCGCAAGCAGGGCGAGCATGGCGGCTGGGTATCACAGGTACTGGCCGCCCAGCCCGACCCGGCCCATCAGCACCTGGGCGGCATCGCGCCCGGGATCACGCTCTATGCCGGCAACGTTTCCCTCAAGGAGGAGAAGGACGGCATCGGCACCCAGAATGTCATCGCCGCCTGGCATCACTTTTATGCGCGCGGCGCGCGCCTGTTCAACAACAGCTTTTCCACGCTTTCCGGTGCCACCTCGGACAGGCAACTGCAGCAGTACCAGCGCGCCTATGACAACGCGCCCGGCAGCGACCGCACCGTGCTGGGCGCGCTCAAACACCTGGTCAACGGCGGTTCGCTGTTCATCTTCGCGGCCGGCAACGGCAACGCCATCAGCGGCAAGGGCTACTCCACGCCGTCGGCCGAAGGCCGCACGCCGCAGTTGCTGCCCGAACTGCAGAAGGGCTTGATCGTCGTGACCGCCGTCGACGAATACGGACAGATCGAACGCTGGGCCGATCGCTGCGGACCGGCGGCCCAGTGGTGCATGGCGGCCGGCTCGCGCGCCTTCGTCCAATCCTCCGTAATGAACGAGGGCCGCCAGGAGATCGTCCAGGAACTCCAGTCGGGCACCTCTTTCGCTGCGCCGCAGATCACCGGCACGGCGGCCTTGCTGCAGCAGAAGTATCCGTGGATGGACAACAACGCCTTGCGTACCACCTTGCTGACAACCGCCACGGATCGCGGCGCCGCCGGAGTGGATCCGGTGTATGGCTGGGGCGTGCTGAACGTCGGCCGCGCCCTGCAGGGGCCGGCCCATTTCGCCTTCGGCGATTTCCCGGCCGCGCTGGCCGGGCCAGCCGGCCGGCGCTACGTGTTCGGCAACGACATCCACGGCACCGGCGGCCTGGTGGTCAGCGGCCAGGCCACCCTCACGCTGGCCGGACAAAACCGATACCAGGGCCGCACCGTGGTGCAAAGCGGAGTGCTCGACGTGCTGGGCAGCATCACCTCGACCGTGAAGGTCGAGAGAAACGGCATGCTGACCGGTCTGGGCACGACCGGCACAGTCAGTAATCACGGCGCGGTCTACAGCAGTGGCGCGGGGCTGCGCATCAACGGGGACTACGCCCAGAGCGCCCAGGCCACCTTGCTGACCGATATCGGATCCCTGATGCAGGTGTCCGGCACGGCCACCCTGGATGGCCGCCTGCACGTGCAGGGCTTGCGTCCCGGCTATCTCACCGCCACTCCCAGGCGGCATGTCTTTCTGCAAGCCCGTCAGCTGCAGGGGCGCTTTGCAACCCTGACCCACTCCCCCGCCCTGTTGCTGGAGGGCGGCCTGAGCTATACCCCCGATACGGCCGGGCTGGATCTGAAGCGGGTGGAGACGGTGGCCGCGGTGCGCCGCCTGGGCACGCCCGACGCGCGGCAGGCCGAGGTGCTGGCCGGCGCCGCGCAGCTGGAACAGGTGTTCGACCACCTTGACGACGTAACGCCCCCGGATGACGGTGCCGCCCTGCCAGCCCTGGCCGCCCGCTCGCGGATGGGGGCCGCCCCGCGCGACAGCCTGCTCAGGGGCGCGACCCGCCTGCAGGCCATCCGCGACCCCGAACTGCTGCGCCGCAGCCTGTATGCGCTCACGGCACCGGTCTATGCCAACGCGGCGGCACTACAGACCCGCGATCAGGATGAAAGACTGGTGGATCTGCCCCGCACACTCGCCCAGGCCACCGGCCCGGCCACTGCCACGGCACATTACCGGCATGGTCGGCGGCAATGGCAGCCGGCCGGGCTGCGCGGCACCCAGCGCAGCGACACCCTGTCGCTGGGCATATCGGCAGCCACCGCCGGCCGGGGCCGCGCGATGCTGGCCCTGGCCCTGTCACAGACCGACTGGCGCGAAGCCTTCCAGGCCCCCGTGAACGACCGCAGCCAGGGCACCCTGGTGGGGCTGATGGCCGGACTGCGCCGGCCGGTGGGCCTGGGCATCGTGCTCGATACGGTGGCCGGCGCCTACCACTTCCGCAATCGTGTGACGCGCCAGCTCTGGTTTGGCGACGAGGCCCGACCGACCGGCGCCACGGCGCGGGGCTGGGGCCTGCAGCTCGGCGCGTTGCTGTCGCGCGAGTGGCAGCTGGGCAGGGGGCTGGCCTTGCGTCCGCAAGCCGGCCTGCTGGTCAGCCACGCCCGGCAATTGGGCTTTCGCGAGCCGGGCGCATGGGGCTATGGCCTGCACAGCCAGGGCCACAGCGTCAGCGTGCCGTCCCTCAGCTTGCGGATCAATGCCGGCCAGGCTTTCGCCCTGGCCGGCGGTGCCTGGCAATGGCAGGCTTACGTGGGGTTGCTGCAGGATCTGCGGCAGCGAGATTGGCGCAGCCCGGGCGCCTTTGAGGGCTTGCCGCAAGCCCGCGGGCGCAGCGGCCAGTGGCGCATGGCACGCAGCCGCTGGAGCGCAGGGCTCGATCTGCGCACGGAGCTGGCCGGCGGCCTGAACCTCGGCCTGGGCTATCAGGCGCAATGGTCAGGCGACAGCCGCGCCCTGCAGATCGACGTGGCGCTGGGTTACCGCTTCTGACGTATCAGAGGGCTTGTTCGTCGGATTCGCCGGTGCGAATCCGGATGGCCTGTTCGACCGGCATGACGAAGATCTTGCCATCGCCGATCTTGCCGGTACGGGCCGCCTTCAGGATGGCCTCGATGGCCTGCTCGACCAGGTCATCGGCCAGCACTACATCCAGACGGATCTTGGGCAGGAAGTCCACCACGTATTCGGCGCCCCGATACAACTCGGTATGCCCTTTCTGGCGTCCGAACCCCTTGACCTCGGTGACCGTCAAACCGCTGACGCCGACCTCGGCCAGCGCTTCGCGCACCTCGTCCAGCTTGAACGGTTTGATGATGGCGGTAACTTGTTTCACTTTCGCAGTCCTGATGTAGATAGCCGGGCTCCAACGGCCTCAGAGGGTTTCGCGGAATCCGTTGGTGACAGGATAGCGCCAATCCCGTCCGAACGCGCGTGCCGTGATGCGCGGCCCCGGCGGTGCCTGGCGGCGCTTGTATTCATTGATGCGCAGCAGCCTCAGCACCTGCTCGACGGCCGCCTGCGGATAGCCTTCAGCCACCAGTTCGGCTGCCGAGGCGTTCTGTTCCATATAGCGCAGCACGATGCCATCGAGCACCTCGTAGGCCGGCAGGCTGTCCTGGTCGGTCTGATCGGGACGCAACTCGGCCGAAGGCGGCCGGGTGATGATGCGCTGCGGAATCACGTCACCCTGAAGATTGCGCCACACCGCCAGGCGGTAGGCCAGCGTCTTGGGAACGTCCTTGAGCACCGCGAACCCGCCCGCCATGTCGCCATAGAGCGTGCAATAGCCGGTGGCCATCTCGGATTTGTTTCCGGTGGTCAGCACCAAGGAGCCTGTCTTGTTGGACAGCCCCATCAGCAACGTGCCGCGTGCGCGGGCCTGCAGATTCTCTTCCGTGGTGTCGACCGGCAGACCGGCGAATTGCGGTGCCAGGGCGGCCTCGAAGGCATCGACAATGGCACCGATCAGGATTTCGTCATAGCGCACGCCCAGGCGCGCCGCCATGTCGCGCGCATCGGCCAGCGAGATATCCGCGGTATAGCGCGAGGGCATCATCACCGCGCGCACCTTGTCGGCGCCGATGGCATCCACCGCAATGGCCAGCACGAGCGCCGAGTCGATGCCGCCTGACAGGCCGATGATCACGCCCGGAAAACGGTTTTTGGTCAGGTAGTCGCGCGTGCCCAGCACCAGGGCATGCCAGACATCGGCCTCCTCGCAAGCCGCTGCCGCCAAGGGTTGCCGAGCCCGCACGGCACCGCCGGCCTCGACCTCCAGCAGCGCGACCTGCTCGGTAAACGCCGCCAGGCGCACCTGCTCCTGCCCGCTGGCGTCCAGCGCAAAGGAAGCGCCGTCAAAGACCAGCTCATCCTGGCCGCCGACCAGATTGGCATACACCAGGGCGCAGCCGCTGGCCTGCACCGCGCGCCGGGCCACGGCCAGACGCTCCTGCTCCTTGTCGAGGTGATAGGGTGAGGCGTTGGGCACCAGCAGCAACTGCGCACCGGCCCCGGCGGCAGCCTGCGCCACCGCGTCGAACCAGATGTCTTCGCAGATCGCCACGCCCACCTGCACGCCACGGGCCTCAAACACCAGCGGCTGGTTGCCCGGCGTGAAATAGCGCAACTCGTCGAAGACACCGTAGTTGGGCAACTCGCGCTTGCGATAGACGCCCAGCACCTGCCCGTCGCGCAACACCGACACGGCGTTGTAGAGCGCGCCCTCATGCTGGTCGGCATGGCCGACCAGCACCGCCACACCGGGCAGCGCGGCCAGGCGACGGGTCAGCGCTTGCAGGGCGGCCTGCTGCTCGTCGACGAAGCGCGCGCGCAACAGCAGGTCTTCGGGGGGATAGCCGATCAGGGACAGCTCGGGCGTGACCACGATATCGGCGCCCTGCCCGGCCGCCTCGCTGGCCGCGGCGAACAGGCGCTCGGCGTTGCCGGCCAGATCCCCCACACAAACGTTGATCTGCGCGATGCCAACCCGGACTGCGCTCATGAACGACGATCCCAATGCAGTGAAAAAGAGGCCCGATTATCGCATGACGCTTTCGTCATGGGCCAAGGCAGGCCGCGGCGTATCCTCGCGGACCTGCTCCAGCACCGCCTGGCGCAATTGGCCGGTGAAGCCGCTCAGATCAGAGCCGGAAGGCTGCTGATAGAGACGCAGGCCCAGTTCGGGCAGGATCGCCAGCAGGTGATCAAAGATATCGCCCTGGATGCGTTCGTACTCCACCCAGGCCGTCAGGGCGCTGAAGCAATAGACCTCGATGGGAATACCCTCGGCCTGCGGCTCCATCATGCGCACCATCAGCGCCATGTCCTGGCGCACCTCGGTGTTGCGCCGCAGATAGGCGACTGCGTAGGCGCGGAAGGTGCCGATATTGGTCAATCGGCGGCGGTTGGCCGGCACCTGTGCGAGCTCGCCGAGTTCTTCGTTGGCGCGCTCCAGATCGGTCTGCTTGCCGCGCAGGTAATCATGCAGCAGCTTGAATTTCATCAGGTTCTGGGCATCCTGCTCGTTCAAGAAACGTACCGACTGGGCATCCAGGCGCAAGGTGCGCTTGATGCGCCGCCCGCCCGATTCAAACATCTGCCGGTAGTTGCGGTAGCTTTCCGAAAACAGCTTGTAGGTCGGCACCGTGGTGACGGTGTTGTCCCAGTTCTGCACCTTGACGGTGTGCAGGGCGATGTCCTTGACGAAGCCATCGGCATTGGCCTGCGGCATTTCGATCCAATCGCCGATGCGCAGCATGTCATTGGACGTGAGCTGGGTGCTGGCCACCAGGGAAAGCAGCGTGTCCTTGAATACCAACAGCAGCACGGCCGACAGCGCGCCCAGGCCGGAAATCATCCATAGCGGCGAGCGGTCCATGAGAATGGACAGCACCAGCACCACGCAGATCACGGCCAGCACCAGCTTGCTGATCTGGATGTAACCCTTGATGGAGCGCGTCTGGGCCCGCGTGGTCGCCGAATAGGTGTCCTGCAGGGCGCTGAGCACGCCGTTGAACGCCACGAACACGCAGATCCAGGCACCGGCATGGGCCAGCCGGCCCACCACGGCGGCCGCCTTCTCGGCATGCGGCACCAGGCCGATGCCCAGCGACACCACCGCAAACGGCACCGCGTACCAGAGGTTGTGATAAGCCCGCCGGCGCTGCAGCGCGGCATCCCAGTCCTCGTGGCCGATGGCCTTGAGCAGGCGTTTGGCGAAAAACAGCACCAGCAGGGCCACGACCCACTGGATGAACAGCGCGCTGGCGGCCAGCACCCCCACCCCCACCAGGGTCTGTGCCCAGGGTTGGGTGGGGACATAATGATCCAGGGTCTCGACGACGGTCTGCCACTCAGGGGTCAAGGCCTGCTCCTTTCATAATCCGACTGCGCGAATTATCCTTCATCGGCGCCCGCGCGTGCAGGCGCGGGCTCGCCCAGCCGCAAAGACAGGCCCTATAATTCCCGCCATCATGGCAAATACGACCTCCTCCCAAGACCAGTTCGCCAACAAGGCCCAAGCCTGGTCCGCTCGCTTCTCCGAGCCCGTCTCCGACCTCGTCAAGCGCTATACCGCCTCGGTGGATTTCGACAAGCGCCTGGCGCACCACGATATCCGTGGCTCGCTGGCCCACGCCGACATGCTGGCCGCCCAGGGCATCATTTCCGCCCAGGATCTCGCCGACATCGAACGCGGCATGCAACAGATCCTGTCGGAAATCGACGCCGGCAGCTTCCAGTGGCTGCTGGATCTCGAAGACGTCCACCTGAACATCGAAAAACGTCTGGTCGAGCTGGTCGGCGATGCCGGCAAGCGCCTGCACACCGGCCGCTCGCGCAATGACCAGGTGGCCACCGACATCCGCCTGTGGCTGCGTGACGAGATCGACGTGCTCATCGATCTGCTGCGCGAACTGCGCCATGCCCTGGCCAGCGTGGCGCGCGAAAACGCCGCGACCATCATGCCGGGCTTCACCCACCTGCAGGTGGCCCAGCCGGTCACTTTCGGCCACCACCTGCTGGCCTATGCCGAAATGTTCGGCCGCGACGCCGAACGCCTGGCCGACTGCCGCAAGCGCGTCAACCGCCTGCCGCTGGGCGCGGCCGCGCTGGCGGGCACGTCCTTCCCCATCGACCGCGAGCGCGTGGCGCGCACACTGGGCTTTGACGGCGTCTGCCGCAACTCCCTGGACGCCGTCTCCGATCGCGACTTCGCCATCGAGTTCTGCGCGGCGGCCGCGCTGGTCATGACGCACGTCTCGCGCCTGTCTGAAGAACTGGTGCTGTGGATGAGCCCGCGCGTGGGCTTCATCGACCTGGCCGACCGCTTCTGCACCGGCAGCTCCATCATGCCGCAAAAGAAAAACCCCGACGTGCCCGAGCTGGCGCGCGGCAAGACCGGCCGCGTCAACGGCCACCTGGTCGCCCTGCTCACGTTGATGAAAGGCCAGCCGCTGGCCTACAACAAGGACAACCAGGAAGACAAGGAAGGGTTGTTCGACACCGTCGATACCCTGCGCGACACCCTGACGTTGTTCGCAGACATGGCCGCCGGCATCAAGGTCAAGCCCGACGCCATGCGCGCGGCTGCCCTGCAGGGTTTTGCCACCGCCACCGACCTGGCCGACTACCTCGTCAAGCGCGGCCTGCCGTTTCGCGACGCGCACGAAGTCGTGGCCCACGCCGTGCGTGACTGCGAACAGCGCGGCTGCGACCTGGCAGACCTGACCCTGGCGGAACTGCAGGCCTATCACCCTGCCATCGAGGCCGACATCCACGAAGTGCTCACGCTGGAAGGCTCGGTCGCCGCCCGCAAGCACATCGGCGGCACGGCCCCCGAGCGCGTCCACGACGAGGCGCAGCGTATCCTGAAGGAAACCAAAGGCGGCTGATCCGCAAAGGTCTGCCTGCCGGACGCCGCCCGCTGCCGCTTTGCGGCCGCGGGCGGTTTTTTTTGCTGCGCGGCGCCGCCGCCTCAGGCGGCCTGCAGCTCGCTCAGGTCCCAGCGCGGACGCACGGTGAAACCGTGCTGGCCGGGCTGCAGCGGCGCCAGGCCCGCCTTGACGCGCTCGGCGCCGGCAAAGGCGATCATCGCGCCGTTGTCGGTGCACAACTCCAGCGGCGGGAAGTAGGCGGTGGCTTTCAGGCGCGGCAGCGCCTCGCCCAGCCGCAGACGCAGCAAGCGGTTGGCCCCCACGCCTCCGGCGACGACCAGGCGGCGCAGCCCCGTCTGCTTGAGCGCCTTGATGGACTTGGCCGCCAGCACGTCGATGATGGCCGCCTCGGTGGCAGCGCAGAGATCGGCACAGGCCTGGGGGTCGAGTTCGCCGCTGGCGGCGCGCTCGGCCTTGGCACGCGTGAGGACAGCCGTTTTCAGGCCGCTGAAGCTGAAATCCAGATCGCCGCTGTGCAGCATGGGGCGCGGCAGTTCAAAGCGGCTCGCGTCCCCTTGCTGGGCCAGGCGCGACAGCGCCGGGCCGCCCGGATACCCCAGGCCGAGCAGCTTGGCCGACTTATCGAAGGCTTCGCCCGCGGCGTCATCGAGGGTTTCACCGAGCAGGGTATAGCGACCCACGCCGTCCACGCGCATCAACTGGGTATGCCCGCCGGACACCAGCAACGCCACGAAGGGAAACTCGGGGCGCGGATCGGCCAGCAGCGGCGAGAGCAGATGCCCTTCCAGGTGATGGATGGGAATGGCCGGCAAGCCCAGCGACCAGGCCAGTGACTGGGCCACGCTGGCACCCACCAGCAGGGCGCCGGCCAGGCCGGGCCCGGCGGTGTAGGCCACCGCGGCGATGTCGCTGCGCTCCAGGCCGGCACGTGCCAACACCTCGCGGGTCAGCGGCACGATGCGCCGGATGTGATCGCGCGAGGCCAGTTCCGGCACCACGCCCCCATACTCCTGGTGCATGGCGATCTGCGAATGCAGGGCGTGCGCCAGCAGGCCGCGTTGCGTACAGACCGCAGCGACCCCCGTTTCGTCGCACGAGCTTTCAAAACCGAGAATAATCATGGCTGCAGAGTTTACACGGTGCGAGAATACGCCCCGTCGCGCGAAACGCATCGCCGGCACCAGGGCCGCCAGGGGACGGGCCCGGATTTCCACCTGTCGGCGCCATGCCGATGGCATGCGTTTCTTCCTTTCTTTTTCTCTCGCTTGAATCGGGGACAGTAATGCTCGAGAAGCTATTCAAGTTGCGTGAGCACGCCACAACGGTCAGAACCGAAATGATCGCCGGGCTGACCACCTTCCTGACGATGTCATACATCATCTTCGTCAACCCGGACATCCTCTCGTCCACCGGCATGGACCGCAACGCCGTGTTCGTCGCCACCTGCCTGGCCGCTGCGCTGGGTTCGCTGGTGATGGCGCTGGTGGCCAACTGGCCGATCGGCATGGCCCCGGGCATGGGGTTGAACGCCTTTTTCGCCTTCGCCGTGGTCAAGACCATGGGCTACACCTGGGAACAAGCCCTGGGTGCGGTGTTCATCTCGGGCATCATCTTCGTCATCCTGACGATCTCGGGCATCCGGGCCTGGCTGATCCGGGGCATCCCCAGTTCGCTGCGCAGCGCCATCGCGGCCGGCATCGGGCTGTTCCTGGCCATCATCGCGCTGTCCAGCGCCGGTATCGTGGCCGGACACCCCGAAACCAAGGTCACGCTGGGCGATCTGCGCAGCCACGGCCCGCTGTTCGCCATCCTGGGCTTTTTCATCATTGCCGTGCTGGACGCCCTGCGCGTGCGTGGTGCCATCCTGATCGGCATCCTGGTGGTCACGGTGCTGTCCATGCTGATGGGCTACAACGAGTTCCACGGGGTCTTCTCGGCGCCGCCGAGCCTGGAGCCGACCTTCTTCAAGCTGGACATCATGGGCGCCCTCAACACGGGCCTGCTGCATGTGATCCTGGCCTTTGTGCTGGTCGAGGTGTTCGACGCCACCGGTACCTTGATGGGGGTGGCCAAACGTGCCGGCCTGGTGCCCGAGAACCGTCCCAACCGCCTGGGCCGTGCCCTGTTCGCCGACAGTACCGCCATCGTGGCCGGTTCGGTGCTCGGCACCAGCAGCACCACCGCCTTCGTCGAAAGCGCCTCCGGGGTGCAGGCCGGCGGACGGACCGGCCTGACCGCCTTGGTGGTCGCCGTGCTGTTCCTGGCCGCACTGTTCATCGCCCCGCTGGCCGGTTCGGTGCCGGCCTACGCGACCGCGCCTGCCCTGCTCTACGTGGCCGGCCTGATGATGCGCGAGCTCATCGACATCAAATGGGACGACATTTCCGAGGCCACGCCGGCCGCGCTCACCGCGCTGATCATGCCGTTCACCTACTCGATCGCCAACGGCCTGGCGTTCGGCTTCATCAGCTACGTGGTGCTCAAGACCTGCACCGGGCGCGTGCGCGAGGTCCATCCGGCCACCTGGCTGGTGGCCGCGCTGTTCGTGATCCGCTACGCCTTCTTCCCCGGATAAGGCCCGATCGGGTCGATATGCTCAGGCTATCGACCCGATCCACGACAAGGTTGCTCGGCCCCGGCCCCCAAAAGCCCGATACACTGTCACCATTGCCATTCATTGATGCGCGGGCGGTGCCGCCAGGGCCCCGCAGCGGCACAAAGAGACAGTCCCATGAGCAGCCTGGCCAATATCCCCTTTTCCCTTCTCGATCTCGCACCCATCGTGCAGGGCGGCAACGCGGCCGACGCGTTCCGCAACACGGTCGCGTTGGCGCAGCATGCCGAACGCCTCGGCTACCAGCGGTTCTGGCTGGCCGAGCACCACAACATCACCGGCGTGGCCTCCAGTGCCACGGCGGTGCTGATCGGCCTGGTCGCCAGCCAGACCCGCCGCCTGCGCGTGGGCTCCGGCGGCATCATGCTGCCCAACCATGCGCCACTGATCATCGCTGAACAGTTCGGCACCCTGGAAAGCCTTTACCCGGGTCGCATCGACCTGGGCCTGGGGCGCGCGCCCGGCAGCGATGGCGCTACCCAGCAGGCCTTGCGGCGCAGTCCGCGCAGCGGCCTGGAGTTTCCGGCGCTGGTCCAGGAGCTGCGCGCCCTGCTGGCGCCGGAGCGTCCCGGCCAGGCGGTACGCGCCATCCCCGGCGCGGGTCTGGACATCCCGATCTGGCTGCTGGGCTCGAGCGATTTTTCCGCACGCATGGCCGCTGAACTGGGCCTGCCCTTCTCCTTCGCCGGCCACTTCTCGCCCGAAGGCATGGCCGCCATGCGCCTGTACCGGCAGCTGTTCCGCCCCTCGGCGACGCTGGCCCGCCCCTACGCCATGATCGGCGTGCCGGTGGTGGCCGCGCCGAGCGACGAGGAGGCCCGCTTCCTGTCGACCACCCAACAGCTGAAGTTCCTCTCGCTGATCCGGGGCAACCGCCTGCCGCTGCAGCCGCCGGTGCCATCCATGGACGGTCTGTGGAACGAATGGGAGCGCGAGGCCGTCGAACAAAGACTGGGTGCGGCCATCGTGGGCGGACCCGAGACGGTCAGGCGCCAGCTTGAGGCCCTGGTGGCCGAGACGCAGGCCGACGAAGTCATGATCGTGTCCGACTTCTACGACCTGAATCACCGGCTGCGCTCCTACGAGATCGTCGCCAGCCTGAAAACACCCTGTGCCACCGGCACGGCCAACGACACGGCGGGCGGCTGATTGCGGCCAGCCTGCTCTTCTCTCTCGCGGTCGCCGACCGCGCCAACCGGGCGCCGACGCGCCCCTAACGCCGTCCGTCGGCAAGGACAACGCCATGAGCATTGTTGAACTCACCAAAGACACCTTCCAGGATGCCATCACCCCTGACGGCACCCTGATCATCGATTTCTGGGCCCCGTGGTGCGGCCCCTGCCGTGGCTTCGCCCCGGTCTTCGAGCAAGCGGCCGAACAGCACCCCGACGTCACCTTTGCCAAGGTCAACACCGATGTCGAACAGGAGCTCGCCGGCGCACTGGGCATCCGCTCCATCCCGACCCTGATGGTGTTCCGCGAAAAAGTGCTGCTGTTCTCGCAGCCCGGCGCCCTGAGCGCGGGCCAGCTCGACGAGTTGCTGGGCAAGGTCAAGGGCCTGGACATGAGCGAAGTGCATCGCGAGATCGCCCAGGCCGAGAACGACGCCGGCGACAAGGCCTGAGGGGCCTGCCGGGGCGGCTCAGCCCGCTCCGGCGTCGAGCACTTCCCAGC
>JAEWJD010000336.1 GCA_023386765.1 Pseudomonadota bacterium
GCTCAGGCCAGCGCCTTGAGCACGGCGTCACCCATCTGCGAGGTACTCACCTTGGTGGTACCTGCTTCGTACAGATCGGGAGTCCGCAGGCCGTCGGCCAGCACCTTGCGCACGGCAGCCTCGATGCGATCCGCCTGGGCCGCCTGGTCCAGCGAATAGCGCAGCAGCATGGCGGCCGACAGAATGGTGGCCAGCGGGTTGGCCAGGTTCTGGCCCGCGATATCGGGGGCCGATCCATGGCTGGGTTCGTACAGGCCCTGGCCATCGGCATTGAGCGAGGCCGAAGGCAACATGCCGATGGAGCCGGTCAGCATGGCCGCCTCGTCGGACAGGATATCGCCGAACAGATTGCCGGTGACGATCACATCGAACTGGCGCGGATTGCGCACCAGCTGCATGGCAGCGTTGTCGACATACATGTGCGACAGCTCCACGTCCGGATAATCGCGCGCCGTCTCGATGACCAGATCGCGCCAGAACTGCGACGTCTCCAGCACGTTGGCCTTGTCCACGCTGCACAGCTTCTTGCTGCGCTTGCGGGCGGTCTCGAAGCCTACGCGTGCGATGCGACGCACTTCGGACTCGGCATAGCGCATGGTGTCGAAGCCCTCGCGCTCGCCGGCGAAGGTGCCGTCCGGCGCGCTGCGCACGCCACGCGGCGTGCCAAAGTAGATATCGCCGGTGAGTTCACGGATGATGAGGATATCCAGGCCGGACACAATCTCCGGCTTCAGCGACGAGGCGCCGGCCAGTTCCGGATAAAGGATGGCCGGACGCAGGTTGGCGAACAGCTGCAGGGCCTTGCGCAGACCCAGGATGGCTTGCTCGGGGCGGAACTCGCGCGGCAGGCTATCGTACTTCCAGTCGCCCACGGCGCCGAACAGCACCGCACGCGAGCGCTTGGCCAGCTCCAGCGTGGCCGGCGGCAACGGATGCTCGAATTCGTCGAAGGCGGCTCCGCCGACCTTGGCCTCGACCAGCTCCAGCGGCAGGTCCAGGGCCTTGAGCACGCGCACGGCCTGCTCAACGATTTCCGGGCCGATGCCGTCGCCCGGCAGGACGGCGATAGTCTGAGTCATGGCAATTCCTGTGTATCGAATAAATGCCGGGCATCACACGATGCCCGGAATGAGTATGGCTGAATGAACGTCCGTCGCCGATCAGGCCACCGGGCGGCTTTCCAGCCACGAGTGGCGCGCCAGGCGCTCGGCCTCGAAGGCACGGATTTTATCGGCCTGGCGCAGCGTCAGGCCGATATCGTCAAAACCGTTGAGCAGGCAGTACTTGCGGAACTCGTCGATCTCGAAGCCCATTTCCCGGCCATCGGCGCCAATCACCACCTGACGCTCCAGGTCGATCTTGAGCTTGTAGCCCGGGAAGGCCTTGACCTCATCGAACAGGCGCGCCACTTCGAGCTCGTTCAGGATGATCGGCAGCAGGCCGTTCTTGAAACTGTTGTTGAAGAAAATATCGGCGTACGACGGCGCAATGATGGCGCGGAAACCATACTGCTGCAGGGCCCAGGGCGCATGCTCACGGCTGGAACCGCAGCCGAAGTTCTTGCGCGCCAGCAACACCGAGGCACCCTGGTAGCGCGGCTGGTTCAGCACGAAGTCCGGATTCAGCGGACGCTTGCTGTTGTCCATGCCCGGCTCGCCGTGATCCAGGTAGCGCAGCTCATCGAACAGGTTGGGGCCGAACCCCGAGCGCTTGATCGACTTCAGGAACTGCTTCGGAATGATGAGGTCGGTGTCGACGTTCTCGCGATCCAGCGGCGCGACCAGGCCTTCGTGAAAGGTAAATGCTTGCATGTGATTCCCCTGCTCAGCGATAGCTGCGCACGTCGACGAAATGACCCGCCACCGCAGCCGCGGCAGCCATGGCCGGGCTGACCAGGTGGGTGCGCCCGCCCTGACCCTGACGGCCTTCGAAGTTGCGGTTGGAGGTCGAGGCGCAACGCTCGCCCGGCTCCAGGCGGTCGGCATTCATGGCCAGACACATGGAGCAGCCCGGCTCGCGCCACTCGAAGCCGGCATCGATGAAGATCTTGTCCAGCCCTTCACGCTCTGCCTGTTGCTTGACCAGGCCCGAACCCGGCACCACCATGGCCTGGCGCACATTGGAGGCCACGCGCTTGCCACGCGCCACCGCGGCCGCTTCGCGAAGGTCTTCGATACGCGAGTTGGTGCACGAACCGATGAACACCCGGTCGATGCGGATGTCGGTCAGGGGCGTGTTGGGCTTGAGGCCCATGTATTCCAGCGCGCGCTCCATGCCGCTGCGTTTGACGTCGTCTTTCTCGCGATCGGGATCCGGCACGCGGCTGTCGACCCGCAACACCATCTCGGGGGACGTGCCCCAGGTAACCTGCGGCTTGATGTCTTCGGCCCGGACCTGGATCACCTGATCGAACTTGGCACCCGGATCGGAATGCAACGTGCGCCAGTACGACACGGCCTGATCCCAGGCCGCGCCCACCGGCGAAAACGGACGGCCCCGGAAATAATCGATGGTCTTGTCGTCGACGGCCACCATCCCGGAACGCGCACCGGCTTCGATGGCCATGTTACAGACCGTCATACGCCCTTCCATCGACAGGCCGCGGATGGCGCTGCCAGCGAACTCGATCGCGTGGCCGGTACCGCCGGCCGTGCCGATGATGCCGATGATATGCAGCACTACGTCTTTGGCGGTACAGCCGAAAGACAATTCACCTTCGACATTGATCAGCATGCTCTTGGCTTTCTTCATCAAGAGCGTCTGCGTCGCCAGCACGTGCTCGACTTCGGACGTACCGATGCCGAAGGCCAGTGCGCCCATCGCGCCATGCGTGCTGGTGTGCGAGTCACCGCAGACCACCGTCATGCCGGGCAAGGTCGCGCCCTGCTCCGGGCCGATCACGTGCACGATGCCCTGGCGCAGGTCATTCATGCGGAATTCGGTAATGCCGTACTTGTCGCAGTTCGCGTCCAGCGTATCGACCTGCAGGCGCGAGATCGGGTCTTCGATCCCTTGCGCGCGATTGAGGGTCGGCACGTTGTGGTCGGCCACCGCCAGATTGGCGGCAATGCGCCAGGGCTGGCGCCCGGCGATGGACAGCCCCTCAAAAGCCTGCGGGCTGGTCACCTCGTGCAGCAGGTGGCGGTCGATATAGAGCAGACAGGTACCGTCTGCCTCTTGATGAACGACGTGGTCGTTCCAGAGTTTGTCGTAGAGAGTCTGGGCCATGAGTGCGCTCTGAAGGTAGGCGAACCGCTTTCGATCACGAGATCCGGCGGCATGCAGCGATTATGCCCATGCGATAAAGCTAGTACAACTTAAGCAATTATCCTAGTACAAGCACTACCCCCTTGCGCCCCACGCCGCCATGCGTCTCAGGTTTCAGGACGTGCCGCCCCCGCAGGGGGAGGCACCAGGCCTGACAGGTCCTCGACCGCCTCGTGATCCAGCGCCCCCTGCACCAGGTCTTCCGTGACCCGCAGCTCCACGCCAGTGGGCGTCATCTGCGAAGCGGCTGCGAACGGGGCCACCGGAGCCGGAGCCGGACGCTCCTGGCGGCGGCGCAGGAACAACAGCACCATGCCTGTATTGATCAGGGCAAAAGCCCAGAACAGCCCGCCCGGCCCCCATTCACTCATCATCGGCGAAATCATCAGCGGGCTGACCACCGAGCCGAGCGAGTTGATCAGCAACAGCCCCTGGATCATGCGCACCAGCGCGCCAGCCGGCGCCCGGTCCGCCGCATGGCTGACGGCCACCGGATAGACGGCAAAGATCCCACCACCCAACAGAAACAACATCCCCCCCAGCCAGGGCGAACCGGCAGGCAACAGCAGGATCACCACCGACAGCGCGGCACAGAGCAATCCCAGCACGATCAGTACGCGCTGGCGGTCATGACGATCCGACCAACGCCCGACCGGATACTGCAGCACCATCGCCCCCAGAATGGTCCAGGCCATCATGGCACCGACCTCCCCGATCGCCATGCCGATACGCTGCAGATACAACGGCAGCAAGGTATATACCGCCGCGATCGCCAGCCCGGAGCCGAAGCAGCCCACCACCCCGGTAGGCGTCAGCCGCAGCAGATTACGCGGCGACAGGGGTTCGACCCGGTCGACCACCGGCCCGCCGCGCGGCAGGATCACCATCGGCAACACGGACAGCGAGGCCAGCATGCCCGCGACCATGAAAGGCGCGGCCTCGCCCCAGCCGGCGATCGCACCCAATGCCGCCTGCCCGGCCACCCCCGAGCCATACAGCGCGATCATGTAGAACGCCAGCAAGCGTCCGCGCATGGACGGTTCGGCAGCCATCAGCAACCAGCTTTCGACCACCAGAAACACCCCGACCGTGGCCCATCCGCCCAGCAGGCGGAATGCAAACCAGGCCCATGGATCAGACACCAACCCCTGCAACAGGGCCGTGACCGCGATCATGGAAGCAAAACTGCTATAGGCACGGATATGGCCGATGCGCACGGTCAGGCGATCGTTGAACAAGGCCCCCAGGGCCAGGCCGATGAAGTAGGCGGAAGACACCCCCCCGATCATCGTGGCGGAAACGCCGGCCGCATCCAGGCGCAACGTTGTCAGAGAAGAAAGAAACCCGCTGCCAATGCAGACGATGAACAGACCCAGCAGGGGTGCCAGCGCGGGGGCCAGCAAATGCCACAACATAACAACCTCGAAACACCGGCCACCCTGTGCCGGACAAGAAAACACACGACAAACGCCGCCACCGTGCGCGACGAAGCGCCCCCTGGCGGCGGAAAGCGGAAAGAAAAAAGGGATTCGGATCAGAGCGGCAAGCGCGGACGGCTATGCGGCCCTCGGGCCTCCTGGCTGCGCGGCGTTAGCGCCGCGACTGCTCGTATAGCGGCATGACGCGCTGCGCCGCCTGTTGCAGATCGCCAATACGCGTGGCGGCCGAAGGGTGAGTGGAGAGAAACTCGGGAGGCGTCTGCGCCCCCTGGGCCGCCCCCATTTTCTGCCAGAGCGTGACAGCGGCGCGAGGGTCATAACCCGCCCTCGCGGCCAGCTCCACCCCGATCAGGTCGGCTTCGCTCTCGTGCGAGCGGCTGTTGGGCAGCGTGAACATCACCTCGCTGAGATTGGACCCGAGGTCCGTGGCCCGTTGCGAGCCCGTCAGGATGGACAGCACGGTCAGCCCGAGTTGCGCAGCCATCTGCTGGGAAACCCGCTCGCGCGCATGCTCGCGCAAAGCATGCGCGATCTCGTGGCCGAGCACGGCGGCCAATTCGTCATCCGTGGGCTGGATGCGCTGGACCAGGCCGGAATAGACGGCCATCTTGCCACCCGGCATGCACCAGGCATTGACCTCATCCTCGCTGATGAGGTGGACTTCCCAATCCCAGTCGCGGGCATCACCGCGGAACACCGGCACCTGCGCGACCAGGCGCTGGGTGATCGACTTGATGCGCTTGAGCTGGGTCGCGTCGCGGTCCAACCTGCCCTGGCTGCGCGCCTGGTTCAGCACCGCCTGGTACTGGTTGCGCGCTTCCTGTTCAAGCTGGGCCTGCGGCACCAGCCCGGACACATACTGCTTGCGGTCGACACCGACCACGCCGGACTGCGTCGTGCTGATCCCGGCACAACCGGCCAGCGCCGCGGCCAGCAAGCCCATCGAAAGCCGGGTCATCATCCTGGACATGATCCTGCGGCCTCAGCCCCCGCACTGCCCGCGATGCAGCAGCGCGTGATCAATCAGCACCAGCGCCAGCAGCGCTTCGGCGATCGGCGTGGCGCGGATGCCCACGCAGGGATCATGCCGGCCCAGCGTCTGCACCATCACCGGTTCACCTGCACGATTGACCGAGCGTCGCTCCACGCGAATGCTGGAGGTCGGCTTGATGGCCAGCGACACCGTGACAGGCTGGCCGGTGGAGATACCACCCAGCACGCCACCGGCGTTGTTCGACAGAAAACCCTCGGGCGTGATCTCGTCACCATGTTCGGAGCCGCGCTGCGCGATGCAGCCGAAGCCCACGCCCAGCGACACGCCCTTGACTGCATTCAGGCCCATCATGGCGTGGGCGATGTCGGCGTCGAGCCGGTCATAGATGGGCGTGCCCCACCCCGCCGGCAGGCCCTCGGCCACGACCTCGATGCGCGCGCCGATCGAGTCGCCGTCGCGACGCAGCTGATCCATATAAGCCTCCAGCTGCGGCACGATGCCGGCATTGGGCGCATAGAACGGATTTTCCGGCACGGCATCCCAGGACTCGAAGGGAATCTCGATCTCACCCAACTGGCTCATGTAGCCGCGCACCTGCGTGCCGTGCTGCTGCGCCAGCCACTTCTTGGCAATGGCGCCCGCCGCCACGGTCGGCGCGGTCAGGCGCGCCGAAGAGCGCCC
>JAEWJD010000375.1 GCA_023386765.1 Pseudomonadota bacterium
GCTCAGGATGGCGCCGTGGCCACCGGCCCGTTGCAAGGCATGGGCGGCGATGACGCTTGCCTGGTAGGGTTCGACAATCATGGCAGGGGCGAGCGCTTGCTGCACGGCCATCATGTCGGCGGCCGAGCCGCTGAATCCACCCTGTTCGCTGTCGATGGGCAGGGCCATCAGTCCAAGTTCCGCCAGGGCGCGCCAGGCGCCTTCGTCATGCCCCTGCGGCTGGCGCAGGTAGCGGTTGCGGCTGTCGAAATCGTAGTCTTTCTCGATGAACCTGCCGATCGCGGCGGTCAGCTGCTTTTGTTCGTCGTTCAGATCGAAGTTCATGCTCCGGCTTCCTCACAATCCCAGGATCATTTTGCTGATGATGTTGCGCTGGACCTCGTCCGAACCCCCGTAGATGGAGGTCTTGCGGTAGTTGAGGTAATAGGCCGCCAGCGGCGCAGCCTCGTCGTAGCCGGTGACGGCATGTTCGCTTTCACCGTCCAGATAGGCCGTGTCGAAGGGTTGGGCGTAAGGGCCGACGGCATCCATCATGAGTTCGGTCAGGCGCTGCTGGACCTCGACGGCCTTGATCTTCAGCATCGAGGTCTCGGGCCCCGGGCCCTTGCCGGCGGACTCGCTGGAGGCGATGCGCAGGACGGTCATCTCCAGGGCCATGAGTTCGATCTCCAGTTCGGCCACCTTGCCGCCGAAGACGGGGTCGTGCAGCAGTGGCTGGCCGTCCTTCTGTTCGTGCAGGGCGATGCGCTTGAGGAACGCGAGTTCGCGCTTGCAGGCGCCCAGGCGTGCGATGCCGGTCCGCTCGTAGCCCAGCAGCACCTTGGCGTAGGTCCAGCCGCGATTCTCTTCGCCGATGCGGTTCTCGACCGGCACCTGCACGTTGTCAAAGAAGATTTCGTTGACTTCGTGGTCTTCGTCCAGCGTGAGGATGGGGCGCAGCGTGATGCCGGGCGTGGCCATGTCGATCAGCAGGAAGGTGATACCGGCTTGCGCTTTGGCCTGGGGGTCGGTGCGCACCAGGCAGAAGATCATGTTGGCGAACTGCGCCAGCGTGGTCCAGGTTTTCTGGCCATTGACGACGTAGAAACGGCCGTCGGGCGTGAGTTCGGCGCGCGTTTTGAGCGACGCCAGGTCGGAGCCGGAGCCGGGCTCTGAGTAGCCCTGGCACCACCAGTCGGTGCAGTCGCGAATGCGCGGCAGGTAGTGCTGTTGCTGCGCCTCGTTGCCGAATTTCATGATGACCGGGGCCACCATGGAGGCACCGAACGGCAGGATGCGGGGGGCGCCTGCGCGTCCGCACTCCTCGTCCCAGATATGCCGCAGGGTGGCATTCCAGCCAGTGCCGCCGAATTCGACCGGCCATTGCGGGGTGGACCAGCCCTGGGCCGCCAGGATGCGGTGCCAGCGGGCCTGGTCTTCGCGTGACAGCCGCAGATGGCCTTGTACCTTGGCGCGGATGTCGGCGGGCAGATTGGCTTGCAGCCAGGCGCGCATCTCGGCGCGAAAGGCGTCTTCCTGCGCGGTGTAGTTCAGATCCACATCAGTCTCCTTTTTCCGTGTGCCGTTCTGCGACGGCCTGGATGGACAGGCTGGGCCCGGCCAGGCGGCCCGGACGCGACGCGCCAGGCCGGGCCGGCCGTGTCAGCGCAGATGGGCGATTTCAGGCGCCATGTCACCACGCGCGCGGAAATGGTCTTCGATATAGGCCGGGCTGACCGCCTCGATTGTGCTGGGATTCCAGGCCGGATTGCGGTCCTTGTCGACCAGCACGGCGCGGATGCCTTCAGCCAGGTCGGCCTGGGCGCAGCAGCCCAGCGAGGCCCAGTACTCGACCCGGAACACCTCGGCCAGCGACATGCGCTTGCAGCGGCGCAGCAGCTCCCAGGTCAGCACGATGGAGCTCGGAGCGCCCTTGTTGAAGGCGGCCACCGCAGCTTGCAGCCATTTGTCTTCGCACTGGAAGGCACGCATGCGTTGAGCGATGTCCAGCAGGTCGTCGCCGGCGAACAGGGCGTTGATGGTGTCGTAGTGCTCCAGCAGGCGGGACGGGGGCTGGGCGGCCTGGCTGCCGGCGCCCAGCAGCAGGCGCGACAGGATGGCGTGGTTGTCCTGGGCGCTGGCGCTCCAGGACTGGGCGGCGATGGCGGCCAGTACGGCGGCCTTGTCCTGATGCGGCACGTAGAAGTCCGCCAGGCCGGTGAAGATGGCGTCGGTGGCGTTGATGATGGCTGCCGTCAGGCCCAGGAACAGCCCGGTCTTGCCCGGGGCGCGGCCCAGGAACCAGGTGCCGCCCACGTCGGGATACAGGCCGATGTTGATCTCCGGCATGGCCAGGCGGGTGCCGTCGGTGACGACACGGTGCGAGGCGCCCACCAGCAGGCCGACGCCACCGCCCATCACGATGCCATGCCCCCAGCACAGCAGGGGCTTGCCATAGTTGTGCAGCAGATGATCGAGCTCGTATTCCTCGCCGAAGAAGCGCTCCGCGTACTCATTGCGTGCGCCGCCGACTTCCAGCAGGGTGTCGTACAGCTGGCGCATATCGCCGCCGGCGCAGAAGGCTTTTTCGCCCGCCGCGTCCAGCAGGACGCCGGCAATCGAGGCATCGGCCTGCCAGGCGCGCAATTGGGGGGTCATGTCGCGCACCATCTGCATGGACAGCGCGTTGAGCGAGGCCGGCACATTGAGGGTGGCCACGCCGAAGAATTTATCCTGACCGGCAGGGATCGTTGAGAACTTGACTACGGGTTCTTGCATCTTGCGTCTCTTCCTGGTTGATTCAAAAGTGGAGTTCCGGCTTATCTGTAGCGCCGGATGAGCCATTCGACCACACACGCGGGTTTTTCGGCGCCTTCCTGTTCCAGTTCAACCTTCCAGGTGAACTGGTAACCGTTTTCGCCCACGGGTGTGGCGTCCATGAGGGTGGCGCGCGCGCGGATTGCCGTATCCGACAGGACGGGGGCCATGAAGCGCACCTTGTTCAGGCCGTAGTTCACGCCGGTGCTGGGCTCCTTGATCTCGAAGATCTCGGCCATCAGCTTGGGCACCAGCGACAGCGTGAGAAAGCCGTGGCTGACGGTACGCTTGAAAGGCCCTTTGGCGGCGCGTTCCACGTCGATGTGGATCCACTGCATGTCGCCGGTCACCTGCGCGAACTGGTCGATATCCGCCTGGGTGATGGTGAGCCAGCCGCTCACGCCCACTTGCTCGCCCTTGCGGGCCACCAGGTCTTCCAGTGTCTTGAATTCGATCATGGGGTGTCTTCCTGCCGGCTCACTTGCCCTGGAAGCGCGGCTTGCGCTTCTCGCGGAAGGAGGCCATGCCCTCGCGGCCGTCGTCGCTGCCGGCAATCTGCTCGAGCTGGGCCTTCTGGGGATAGAAGGTGTCCATGGGGCTGCGCGCCAGCGTCTGCTGGGCGATGGCCTTGATCTGCTGTACCACCAGGGGGGCATTGGCGGCGATCCGGGCCGCCAGCTTCATGGCTTCGTCGCGTTGCGCGCCGACTTCGCAGACCGTGTTGACCATGCCCAGCTCGCGGGCACGGGCCGCGCCCATCACGTCGCCGGTGATGGCCCATTCCAGGCCGGGGCCGTAGGGGATCTTCTTCGGGAAACCGCCCATCACACCCTGGAACAGGCCAACCTTGGCTTCCGGGTAGATGAAACGGGTGGATTCGGAGGCGATCACGATGTCCGAATACAGGGCGATGGTGGCGCCGGCACCGACGACCAGGCCGCTGACGGCCGAGATGATCGGCTTGTTGCAGGGGACCGAGAGGTTGGGTACCGCCGTCCAGATGTCGCCCGGCATGTCGTGCACATCGGAGCCGACGCTGAAGGCCTCGTCGCCGGCCGCGGTGAGCACCGCCACCCGGTCATCGGAGTGTGCGAAGTCGCGCCAGGCCTGGGCCATGCCCTCGACCACGGCGCGGTTCAGGGCGTTCTTCTTGTCGGGGCGGTTGATCGTGATGAGCAGCACGCCGCCGCTGGATTCGCATTGGATTTCCATGGTGTTCCCCTTCCATTTGTTGTGATGACATTGCACGCGCTGAAGGCGCGGGGACTTGCTTTTCTGAGTATCGACGCCGCGCCATAGGGCGGCACGCCCGGGGCTTGCGGCCTTATGGCGGCGGGGCGTATGCGGCGGCGGACTGGCGCCGGTCGCCTTGCTTGCCGGGCGGGTCGCCGGCCGACGGCCGTGCCGCTGCCAGGGCGTCTCGCCGGGAGGCCGGATCGAGTGCTGTCATGGACATGTTCCTCCTTGGTGTTTGCCGGATGGCCTTTGCAAAGGCTCTGTACCGGCCGCAGGCGTGACGCCCTGGCGGCCGGGGGGCGATTTCACTATGGTGCAGGCCCGGCACATGCTCAATTGAGATTAAGTTCAATGGCGGGCCGGCCGGGAGCGGGTCGGATACGGTGCTATTTGGCGGTCGGCATGGCGAACTCGGCACCCGGCTCGGTGTCCTCGGGCCAGCGCTGCATGATGCTCTTCTGGCGGGTGTAGAAACGCACGCCTTCTTCCCCGTAGGCATGCATATCGCCGAAGAGCGATTGCTTCCAGCCGCCGAAACCGTGCCAGGCCATGGGCACGGGAATGGGCACGTTGATGCCGACCATGCCGGCCTCGATGCGGCGGCCGAACTCGCGCGCCGTCTGCCCGTCGCGGGTGTAGCAGGCCACGCCGTTGCCATAGGCATGGGCGTTGACCAGTTCGACGGCCTGGTTGAAGTCGTCCACCCGCAGGCAGGACAGTACCGGCCCGAAGATCTCTTCCTGGTAGATGCGCATCCCGGGCGTGACGTGATCGAACAGCGTGCCGCCGGTGAAGAAGCCTTCCTCGTGGTCCGCGACGCGATAGCCGCGGCCATCGACCAGCAGCGTCGCGCCTTCCTGCACGCCCAGGTCGATGTATTGTTCGATGCGTTCGAGTGCCTGGCGGGTCACCACCGGGCCCATTTCAGCATCCGGCTCCATGCCGTTCTTGACCACCAGGTCACGGGTGCGTGCCGCCAGGCGGGGCAGGATGCGTTCGGCCACGTCGCCCACCAGCACGGCCACCGAGATGGCCATGCAGCGCTCGCCGGCCGAGCCGAAGGCCGCACCGATCAGACCATCGATCGCCTGGTCGATATTGGCGTCGGGCATGATGACCATATTGTTCTTCGCACCGCCCAGGGCCTGCACCCGCTTGCCCTGGCGGGCGCCGGTTTCATAGATATAGTTGGCGATGGGGGGCGAGCCGACGAAACTCACGGCCTTGACGCCGCGATGATGCAGCAGGGCATCGACCACGATCTTGTCACCCTGGACCACGTTGAACACGCCATCGGGCAGGCCGGCCTGCTTGAGCAGTTCGGCCATGAACAGGGCGGCCGAAGGATCGCGTTCGCTGGGCTTCAGAATGAAGCAGTTACCCGTGGCGATGGCAACCGGGAACATCCAGCACGGCACCATGCACGGGAAGTTGAACGGGGTGATGCCGGCCACCACACCCAATGGCTGGCGCAGCGTCCAATTGTCCAGGCCGGTGGAGACCTGATCACTGAAGTCACCCTTGAGCAACTGCGGCACGCCGCAGGCGAACTCGATGATATCGATGCCGCGGGTCACTTCACCGGCGGCGTCGCTGAGCACTTTGCCATGTTCGGCGGTAATGATGGCGGCCAGTTCATCGCGGTGCTGGTTCATCAGCTCCAGGAATTTCAGCATGATGCGGGCGCGCCGGATCGGCGGGGTGTCGGCCCACTTGGGGAAGGCTGCCTGCGCGGCAGCCACGGCTGCCTCGACATCTTCCGGCGTGCCCAGTCGAAGCTGGCGCGTCACCGCGCCGGTGGCCGGGTTGAAGACCGCCTGCGTGCGTGTGCCCTGGCCGGCATGCCGCTGTCCGCCGATGAAGTGCGTGACCTCGCTGGATTGGGTATAGGGCGCGACCATGGAAATCTCCTTTCAGGGCAGGGCGCAAGTGCCCTGCCGCGTTATCGATGCCTGCAGTGTAGGGAGGGGGGCTGCCTGCGGGTAGCGGGATGGCACCGAACCCACTGTTCACGAAAGCGAGCTACTGGCATGCTATAGATAGTAGATAGTCCCGCGAACAGGGCAACACAGGAGGGCAGGGCGTGAGCAAGGAGAAGGTCGAGGAACTATGGGGGCATCTGCATCGGCTGATGGTGCTGCATCAGCAAGGCAGCTTCAGCAAGGCCGCCGCGCGCCTGGGGATCAGCAAGGCCTCCATGAGCCAGCACATCACCGACCTGGAGCGCGCGGCCGGGGTGGCGCTGGTGCGGCGTAGCACCCGTAGCGCCAGCCTCACCGATGCCGGCCGCCAGTTGGTGGAGTCCATGCGTGGTGCCTTCGAGCAGATCGCTACCGGCTATGCCGATGTGCGCGACCTGGCTGGCGAGCCGCGCGGCCACTTGCGCGTGACCGCGCCGGTCGCCTTCGCGCGCCAGCAACTGGTGCCGCGCCTGGCGGGTTTTCTGCGGCAGTATCCGCAGATCCGCCTGGAACTGGATATGTCGGATCGCCTCAGGCCGCTGGCCGAAGAGGGATTCGATATCGCTGTGCGGCATACGGCCGTGCCACCCGAGACCCATGTGGCCTGGACCTTGTCGGCCACGCGCAGTCTGCTGGTCGCCAGCCCGGCCTATCTGAGGGCGGCGGGCATGCCACAGACGCCCCAGGCCCTGTGCACCCATGCCTGCCTGCATTACCCGCGCCGGCAAGGCCAGGCGACCTGGACCTTCGTGGCGGCCGATGCCGCCCCGTCGGCGCCGCACGGTGATCCGGTGACAGTGCCCGTCTCGGGGCCGCTGGCGGTCAACAATAGCGAGGCGCTGCGCGACGCCGCGCTGGATGGCATGGGCATCGCCCTGGTGCCGGACTTCAGCGCCCAGGCGGCCCTGGAGAGCGGGCGCCTGATCGAGGTGTTGCCGCAATGGCGGGCAGCCGGTGTGTTCGGCGAATGGCTGTATGCCATCCGTCCATACTCGGCGCATGCGTCGCGTGTGTCGCAGGTGTTCGTGGATTTCCTGCGTACCGCCTTCGCCGACGGTTTTGCCAGCAAGCCGGCGCGGCGGGGATAGGCCGCGCCGTCAGTTGCCGAGCAGCAGCTCCTTGCTGCGCTTGGCTTCCTGCCAGAACGCGCGCGCCACCGGCGAGAGTTTGTTCTCGTTCAGACAGGCCAGACCGATGCTGCGCCGCGTGGAGGGCGTGAGCGGCACGAAGGCCACGCCGGGATAGGCCTTGGGCAAGGCCAGCCGCGCCAGGATGGAGACACCGTCGCCACGTGACACCAGCTCCAGGATAGACATCAACTGCAGCAGCTCGTGGTGGATGTCGGGCTGGTAGTCGTAGCGGGCGAACAGCCGCAGGATCAGCTTCTGCGAGCCGGCCAGCGTCATGATGAAAGGGTAGCGCACGATCTCCGACAGATCGACCGTGTCCTGGCGGGCCAGCTCGTGCCGTTCAGGCAGCACGGCCACGAGTTCGTCGATGGCCAGCGGCACGGTCTCGAAGTCGCGTTTGGGCAGGGTGACGGCGGCGATCTCGACCCGCCGTTCGATGATGTCCTGGGTGGTTTCGTCATCCGGGCGTTCTTTCACCAGCACCTTCACGCCAGGATACTTGGCGCGGAACTGCTTCAGCACCGGCGGCAGCGCATGCAGCGATGCACTGGCCCCGAAGGAGCCGAGCTTGAGCAGACCCGTCTTGAGTTCCGCACCCGAGCGGGCCGTCGCCTCGACCAGTTGCAGCGACGTGAAGACATCGCGCACATGCGGCAGCACTTGCTCGCCGGGGTAGGTCAGGGCCAGTCCTTGCTGGGTTTTCTCTACCAGCGTGGTCCCGAGGATTTCTTCCAGCGCCCGCAGGGCATGGCTGGTGGCCGATGGCGTCATGCCGAGCTTGGCGCCTGCGCTGGCGATGCCATCGGAGGCGGCCAGGGTCAGCAGAAGCTCCAGCTGTTTGAGAGTGGGGGCAATACGCTTGGACCTGTTTGACATGGGCGCCGCTTACCTCGTTGGCGAGGTTTTTGATTATCGGAAAACCAGCAAGGCATATCGCACTTTGTTGAGATTAGTCTCACGTCGGACCCTGGTCAACGCAGCGCAGCCTTAATGATGCCCTTCAATCTGCTTGTTTTCCCTACCTACTGGAAAACCATGAGAAGGCATTCCGTGCCTGGATTTTCTTATTTCAAAAAACGATTTCCGGAGCCAGTGGCAGACCGTTAGGATGTATTGCCAAATCATCCAGACGCTTGCTGCATGCGGCTCTCCGGGGAGCGAGGCATTTCATCGCTGCCTCCTGGAAACCTTGCAATCGCAGCAGACAGCACCCGATGCATGAGCCGGACCTGGGTTAAATCATTCCTGCATCGCTAAATGAAACTAGGGATAACGCTGGTGCGGCCCCAGGCTTGAAGGGAATTTCAATTGGATATGTGGAAAAAGGGCTTATATCTTGTAATCAAGGACGGGCTCGCAGAGCTGTACGTCGAGCAGGTGTTCCTTAAATAACTAGAAGGAGACATGAGTTGAAAAAGAATATTGTCATCGCCCTGCTGGCCAGTGTTGCAGCGGTGAGCAGCGCTTACACGCACGCCGCCGACGCATTTCCCAACAAACCGATCCGCCTGGTGGTCAATTTCGGCGCGGGTGGGTCCACTGATATCGCGGCGCGTATTGTCGCCAAGAAACTGGCCTCGATCCTGGGCCAGGGTGTGGTGGTCGAAAACCGTTCCGGCGGTGGCGGCACCATTGGCCCGTCCTATCTTGCCAAGCAGGAGCCGGACGGCTACACCATCGGCCTGACGGCGCAGGGCGCGATCGCGACGGCACCCTGGATGTACAAGGTGACCTATGACACCGATGACTTTGACTACATCGGTGCTTTCAGCAAGTACCGCTATGTGTTCATCGTCGGTGCCGATACGCCTTACAAGAACATCCAGGATGTGGTCGACGCAGCCAAAAAATCGTCCAAGCCACTGTTGTTCGGCACGCCGGGACCTCAGACGAACTTCGTCTTTCCCATGCTGACCAAGCAGACCGGCGCCGAGTTCGAGCAGGTGCTCTACAAGTCCGGCATGGATACCACGGTGGGCGTGGCGTCCAATCAGGTGCCGATGGCGGTGGTGATCTCGCCGGAAGCCTGGCCGCAGATGCAGGCCGGCAAGGTGCGCATGATCGCATCGGCGACCGGTTCGCGCTGGTCGGAGTATCCCGATGTCCCGACAGTGGCCGAGCAGGGCTTTGACGCCACCATCGAAGGCTATCTGGCGCTGGGCGCGCCCAAGGGCGTACCCGCGCCGGTGCTGGCCAAGCTGCGTGACGCCGTGGAACAGACGATGGCTGATGAGTCGGTGCGCACGGAGATGGAGCGCGCCGGCATGGAGGCGACCTATATGAAAGGCCCGGAATATGGCGAGCTGATGCGCAAGGAGAAGGCGAAGGCCAAAGTGTTGATCCAGGAGCTTGGCCTGGCGACTCAGGAGTGATCAGGATGCGCGCGCTCCGCGGGGGGGCGCGCGCATCACCCCGGGTTCAGGCCAGCCCGACGTGTTCGCGCGTGGCGCGCTGGGGCCGCAGGATGCCGTTCTGGGCCAGGGTGCGCTCCAGCAACTGCTCGTAGATGGGCTTGCCGCCGATCCATTGGGCGGTCAGGTTGGCTGCCAGGCAGGTCGCGATCAGGGGCAGCGTCATGCTGTAGGCGCCGGTCAGCTCCAGGGCCAATGCCACGCCGACAATGGGCGCGCGTACCGAGGCGGTGAACAGCCCGCCCATGGCCGCGATGGCGAAGGCGATGGGGAGATCCGGCACAGATGGCGCCAAGGCCTCGATGACACCACCGAACGCCATGCCGATGCAGGTGGCCAGCGCCAGGATGGGCGCTAAGATGCCGCCAGGCACGCCGCTGGAGTAGCTGCCAACCAGGGTGAAAAAGCGCAGACAGGCCAACGCCAGCAACACCATCAGACCAGGGCTGTTGCCTACCAGACGCATGATGACGTGTTCGCCACCGGTAACGGCAAAGGGCAGCATCACGAACAGGGCGCCGATGACCAGGCCGGTGATGGCCGGGAAAAGATAGGGGACGCGGGCGTGCAGGCGCGTGGCGAAGGCACCCGTCCAGAGCAGGCTTTTGTTGAGCCCGACGCCCACGAAACCCAGCACGCACCCCAACACGGTAAAGCCAGCCAGCATTGGCAGAGGCAGATCGGCCAACGGCGGCATCGACAGATCGGGGGCCGTGCCACCGATGGCCTGCGAGGCGACCACCGAAAGCAGGGCGGCGGCGATCACCCCCATGTAGGTGCGCAGTGTGTAGGGAAACTGGCGGTGGGTTTCTTCGATCACGAAGAGCACGGCTGCCAGCGGCGCGTTGAAGGCGCAGGCCAGGCCGGCCGCCGCACCGGCCGCGAGCAGCCCGCGACGTTCGGGCACGCTGGCCTTGAAGACATCGGTGAAGGCGGCGCCCAGCGAAGCGCCGATATGAATGGTGGGCCCTTCGCGCCCCAGCACCAGGCCGGAGGAGAGTGCCGTGATGCCCATGACGAACTTGACCGGCAGTACCCGCCGCCAGTGCACCACCCGCAGGCCTTCCATCGCGCCTTCGACCTCCTGTACGCCGCTACCGCCAGCCTCTGGCGCCACGCGGCGGACCACGAAGGCCGCCAGAACGGTACACAGCATGGTGATGAGAGCGACGCTGATCACCAGCGCGGTGCCATCGAGGTGGGCGGCAAGCCAGCCGGGCCAGGCCAGCAGCGCGTCGATGATGAGGTGGAAATAGGAACCCACGATGCCGGTCAGCAGGCCGGTCAGGGCGGCAATTGCAATAAAGCGGGCCTGGGCCGACTTGCTGCCGGCATTGCCCAATTGTTGGCTCGGGTCTTGCATCGTGGCGAATGCGGCGTCGTCCGCGCTGGCCCGCCCCGGGCTTTTTTCTTGTGTCATTGACAACCCTTATTCCTGCCTGACCTGTCTGTGGCCCGCGCTGGCCCGCCAGGTGTCGGCGAACCGGGCAGGCTTGCATTGCAAGCCTGGCGATAGCCGCCGATGACGGCAGTGCCGTTGTCGGCTGGCTCGACATGGGCGCCGATTGTAGCAAGGCGGGGGTGGGGACTGGGCGGGCTGACCCGGAGTGGGGTGGGATTGCGGGCCTGATAACAGGCGGCAAAATGGGACAATAGCGCGATCAGCCCCGGCTTTTTCCCGGGGGTGACATAGGACCGATAAGTTAATGACATGTTCTGGAGTGAGGCTGGCCGGCTTGCTCACCGCGCTGCTGGCCACTGCGGCCTGCCCGGCGTAGACGGCGGGAGCATGGCGCAGCGTCTCGAAGGCCCAGTTCGACGAACAGTAGGTGTTTTCAATGCTGCCGCAAGCGGCCGCACCTGGCAGCCGCTGGGTCGCCTGCGACGCGCAGGCCGATCGCAGGGCGTGCTGCCTGGTGGTGGACAGTGGGGTGTTGAGCGAGGTGGCCGTGTCTTTGCCGTCGAACGGCCGCGCCGTCCCTTGGCCGATGACGATGGCAGCGGGGTGCTGTACCCGTTGCGGCCAGTGGACGGGGGCCCGGCACTGCAGCTCGACCTCCCTTCCGGCATCTATTGACCCCGGCCCGCCGGTACTGGCAGGACCGGTATCATCTCGCCCTGACACGATCATCGAGACGCCGCCCTCCCTGATGAACGAGATGCCGCAGAGCCGGCAAGCGCCGCTGAGTCGCGAGGACATGCTGTTGCTGGTGCTCAGCGCCATCCTGGGCCTGGGGTTGAGCTGGCGCAGTCCACGCTTGCGGCGCGCACGCGACAAGCACCGGGTGTGCGCCAGGGTCCAGGCAATGCTGACTTAGTGCTGGCGTCTGCCCCGCTCGGGCAGCAGGTCGAATTCGAGTATCTGGATGAGGGCCTGAAAGGCCGCCATGGCTTGTTCTTTCGTATCGGGACACAGCCTGTGATGACGTTATGACGGCGCCGCCGGGCGGCGCTGCACGCATTTTTTCAACTGACCGAAGTAGAGGAGTTTGTGATGTGGAGTAGCAAGGTGAGCCTGGAAAGCCTGGCCGAAATGCAGCCGGGCACGCTGCCCGGCACGTTCGGGCTGCGGCCGGTGGCCGTGTCCGAAGGGCGCATGACCATGGAGATGGAGCTGCAACCCTGGATGATGGCGCCCAACGGCTATCTGCATGCGGCGGCCCATATCACGCTGGCCGATACGTGTGCAGGCTACGCCACGCGTGCCCACATGCCCGATGGGGCCAAGGGATTCACTACGCTGGAGCTGAAGTCCAACTTCCTGGGCACGGCCCGCGAAGGCGTGCTGCGCGTGGAGGCGGTGGCCGAGCACCTGGGGCGCACCTCGCAGGTCTGGTCGGCCACGGTGTTCGACAGCAACGGCCGCAAGCTGTCGCTGTTTCGCTGCTCGCAGATCATTCTCTGGTAAGGCCTGCGGTTCGCCCGCCACGCAATAGAGGCGGGCCGCTCAGCCCTTCCGGGCAAGCAAGGCCTCGATGAGGCCGCCGCCGGAAGTCACCGCGCGTGCCGGCAACGCCCCGGGCCTGCCGTCAGGGCAGTCCCGGGGCGTTGTGTCATTGGAGCGTGGCTTTGAATTTTTCCATCCGGTCTTTTTCGCGGGCATAGGCCTGGGTGGCGTAGGCGGTCAGTTCGGCGGGGCTGCGGTAGCTGGCCGGCTGGTTGAGCTGTTCGAGCACGCGCCGGCCGGCCGGCGAGGCGAGCGCCTGGCGGAAGGCATCGTGGATGACCTGCACCTGCTGCGCGGGCAGGCCTTCGGGGCCGGCGATGCCATAGGGCGAGTCGATGACGCTGTCCACTCCCAGCTCGCGCAAGGTGGGGACTTCGGGAAACTGGCTGGAGCGCTCGGGCGTGAACATGACCAGATAGCGCAGGTGGCCAGAGCGGATGTAGGTGGATGCCACCCCGGACAGCACGCCTGCATCGATATGCCCGCCCATCAGGTCCTGGGCCTGTTCGGAGTCGCCTTTGTAGGGGGCTCGGATGACATCCAGGCCGGTTTGCTGTGCCAGTTCGCCGAGCACGATGTTGGGCGTTTGCACCGGCCCGGCCGCGCCGATGGAGATCTTGCCCGGGCGTTTTCTGGCGTCATCGACGAAGTCCTGCCAGGTCTGCCAGGGCGCATCCTGCTTGACGGCCAGGCCAAAGGTGTAATCCGACAGGCCGATGACGTAGGTGAGTTTCAGCGGATCGAAATGAACGCGGTTCAAGTAGGGCTCTCGGTAGACCGAGGCGGGAATGACTGCCAGGGTGTAGCCATCCGGTCTGGCGTGGGCCAGTTCGGCTGCGCCAAAAGTGCCATTGGCGCCGGGTTTGTTCTCCACGATGATGGGTTGGCCCAGGGCGGCGGAGGCTTCCTTGGAAACCATGCGCAGGTGGATGTCCGTCGGCCCGCCCGCGCCGTACGGCACGATCAGTCGGATGGGCTTGGCTGGATAGCCGGTGGCCTGGGCCGTGGTCGCGCCCAGAGGCAGGGCGGCGGTCATCAGCGTGAGCAGAAGCCGGGATACGGAACGGGCGGAATGGCGCATGGTTGTCTCCCTGAGGGGTCGTGTGGCGGCGTGCGCCGTCGTTTTCGAGGGTGGGGTGTGGGGTTGGCCGTGTGATAAGAGAT